>JAGVGS010000213.1 GCA_020057015.1 Candidatus Omnitrophota bacterium
CCCTGCTGCGCCGGCTGCAGGAGCGGCTGGAGCAGCGCGAGAGTGCGCGCATCGAACTGACAACCGAAATCGCCCCAGCACTCCTCGGCGGGCTGCAGGTGGTACTCGATCATCGCGTCATTGATGGCTCTGTGCGCCGGCAACTGGATGACCTGCGCACGCAACTGCGCAGTATTTCCGTAAGCTAAGGGAGTCGCCCACATGGCACGTCTGCGTCCGGAAGAAGTCTCGCTCGCCTTGCAGCAAGAGCTCGAGCGGTATCGCTCGCAAGTGAAGCTCGACTCCGTGGGCCGCGTCATCCAGGTGGGCGATGGCATCGCGCGCATCTACGGCCTGGATGACGTGATGGCCGGCGAGCTGTTGGAGTTTCCGGGCCAGACGATCGGCATGGCCTTCAACCTCGAAGAGCACCACGTGGGGGCGGTGATCCTCGGCTCCGACCAGCACATCAAAGACGGCGATGTGGTCAAGCGCACCGGCCGCATCGCTTCGGTGCCGGTGGGCAAGGCCCTGTTGGGCCGCGTCGTGGATGCCCTAGGCCGGCCGATTGACGGTAAAGGCCCGATCGTGACAGAGCAGACCCGCCCCATGGAGAACCGCCCGCCCAACGTGGTGCAGCGCCAGCCGGTCAAAGAGCCGCTGCAGACCGGGATCAAAGCGATTGATGGCATGATTCCCATCGGGCGCGGCCAGCGCGAGCTGGTGCTCGGCGATCGCCAGATCGGCAAGACCGCCTTGCTGGTCGATATGATTTTGAATCAAAAGGGCAAGGACATGATCTGCGTTTATGTCGCCATCGGGCAAAAGCTCTCCTCGGTGGTGGCGGTCGTGGAGACGCTGCAACAACAGGGCGCCATGGAGTACACGATCGTGGTCGTGGCCTCGGCCGAAGACCCGGCCCCGCTGCAGTATCTCGCCCCGTACGCCGGCTGCGCCATGGCGGAAGAATTTATGTACAACGGCCAGCATGCGGTCTGCTGCTACGACGATCTCTCGAAGCACGCGGTCGCCTACCGCCAACTGTCGCTGTTGCTGCGCCGCCCGCCGGGACGCGAGGCGTATCCCGGCGATGTGTTCTACCTGCACTCTCGTCTCTTAGAGCGCGCGGCCAAGCTGCACAAGGACTTGGGCGGCGGCAGCCTCTCGGCCCTGCCGGTGATCGAGACCCAGGCCGGCGATGTCTCCGCCTACATTCCCACCAACGTCATCTCGATCACCGACGGGCAGATTTATCTGGAAGGCGACCTCTTCTATTCGGGCGTGCGGCCGGCCGTGAACGTCGGCCTGTCGGTCTCCCGTGTGGGCGGCAATGCCCAAACCAAGGCCATGAAGAAGGTCGCCGGGCGCCTGCGCCTCGACTTGGCCCAATATCGCGAGCTCGTGGCCTTCACGCAGTTCGGCTCAGAGCTCGACAAGGCCACCCAGGCACAGTTGACGCGCGGCGAGCGCTGGGTCGAAGTGCTCAAGCAAGGCCAATACGAACCCATGAGCCTCGCGCACCAGGTGGCCATCCTCTATGCCACCGGGCAGGGGCTGCTTGATGACGTGCCGCTGGCACAGGTGAAGGCGTTCGAGAACGAGCTGCACCAGTTCTTCGAGGAGCGCTACGCCGACATCCTGCACGAGATCGACAAAACCAAGGAGCTCGGCGACGCCGTGGCCCAGAAGATCGGCACGGCGGTGGCGGAGTTCAAGACGCGGTTCCTCGCCCCCGCTGGGGCGAAATAAGGCGGGCGTAGAGTAGCACGATGGCTTCGTTACGGCAGATTCGGCGGCGCATCCGCAGCATCCAGAGCACCAAGCAGATCATGCGCGCGATGCAGCTGGTGTCAGGCTCGAAGTTCAAGCGCGCGCAGACCCGGCTGCAACAGGGCCGGCAAATGCTGGCCTTCCTCGATGAGATGCTGCAGCGCGTCTTAGCCGCCGCGCCGAAGTTTCAGCATCCGCTGACCCAGGCCAACCCCGCAGCGGCCTCAACACTGGTGATCGTGACGTCGGACACCGGGTTGGCCGGCTCGTACAACACGAACATCATCCAGCTGGCCGAAGCCGAGCTGCGCAAGGATACGGCCAAGCACACCGAGATCGTGTACATCGGCAAGAAAGGGCACCGTTACTTCACCAAGCGCGGGTTTCCGGCCAAGGAGGCGGTGTTGGATCAGGCCGGCCGGCCCGATGCGACGCGCATCGACATGATCGGCAAGACGTTGATGGACCGCTTTCTCACCGGCCACACGAGCGGCGTGCGGCTGCTATACGCGAAGTTTCAATCCTCGAGCCTGGCGCGCCCGATCGTGAAGCAGTGGTTGCCGATTGCTTTGACCGCGGCGCCCACCGAAGAGGCGAAGGCCGCTCCCGAGGAGTACCTCTTCGAGCCTTCGGCGCAGCGCGTGCTGGAAGACCTGCTGCCGCGCTGGGCGATTGCCGCGTTTCGCTTAAGCTTGCTCGAAGCTTTCACCGCGGAGCATAGCGCGCGGATGATCGCCATGAAAAACGCCACGGATAACGCGCAAGAGATCATGACCAGCCTCACGCGCGAGCGCAACAAGATCCGCCAGGCCAGCATCACCAAGGAATTGAGCGAAATCGTCGGCACTGTGGAAGCCCTGAAATAGGAGCGTTGGCATGAGTGAGAATTACGGCCAGATCGTGCAGGTGATCGGCCCCAGCGTGGATATCCGCTATGAGGCCGATAAGCTGCCCAGCCTGCTCAATGCGATTACGATCATCGAGGAGGACAAGAAGATCCACCTCACGCTGGAGGTGGCGCAGCACGTGGGCAACAACACGGTGCGCTGCATTGCGCTCGATGCGACCGACAGCCTGGTGCGCGGGATGAGGGCCTTGGATACGGGCAAGCCGATCACCGTGCCGGTGGGCAAACAGACGTTGGGCCGCATTTTCAACTTGTTAGGCGAGCCGCTGGACCACTCCGGCCCGCTGGCCGAGCCCAACAAGCGCGCCCCGATCCACGCCGCCCCGCCTTCGTTCGAGGACCAGCTCCCGGTGCGCACGGTGTTGGAGACCGGCATCAAGGTCATCGATTTGCTGGCCCCCTATCCAAAGGGCGGCAAGGTGGGGCTCTTCGGCGGCGCGGGGGTGGGCAAGACGGTGATTCTGCAGGAGCTGATCCGCAGCATCGCCACCGAGCACGGAGGGGTCTCGGTCTTTGCCGGGGTGGGCGAGCGCACCCGCGAAGGCAATGACCTGTGGCTGGAACTCATCGAGTCCGGGGTCATCAGCAAAACCGCCCTGGTGTTCGGCCAGATGAACGAGCCGCCCGGGGCGCGCCTGCGCGTGGCCCTCTCGGCCCTCACGATGGCGGAATACTTCCGCGACCAGGAAGGCCAAGACGTGCTGCTCTTTGTGGACAACATCTTCCGCTATGTGCAAGCCGGCGCTGAAGTCTCGACGCTGCTGGGCCGCATGCCCTCGGCCGTGGGCTATCAGCCCAATCTCAGCACTGAGCTGGCCCAGTTGCAAGAGCGCATCACGTCCACGAAGCGCGGCTCGATTACCTCGGTGCAGGCCATCTACGTGCCGGCGGATGATCTCACCGATCCGGCTCCGGCGACGACCTTCTCGCACCTCGATGCCACGACGGTGCTCTCGCGCCAAATCGCCGAGCTGGGGATTTACCCGGCCGTGGATCCGCTGGAATCGACCTCGCGGATGCTCGACCCGCACATCGTGGGCGAGGAGCACTACCAGGTCGCCCGCCAGGTGCAGCAGACGCTGCAGCGCTACAAAGACCTGCGCGACATCATCGCGATTCTCGGGATGGATGAACTCTCGGACGAGGATAAGCAAACCGTCTCGCGGGCGCGCAAGATCCAGCGCTTCCTCTCGCAGCCCTTCTTCGTGGCCGAGGCCTTCACCGGGCGCGCCGGTAAATACGTCAAGCGCCAGGACACGGTCAAGGCCTTCAAGGCGCTCCTGGAAGGCTCGCTCGATCATATCCCGGAACAGGCGTTCTACCTGCAAGGCGGCCTGGAAGATGTGCTGGCCGAGGCCGGGCGGCAAGGGGTCGCAAAAACATAACCTGCCCGAAATACGCCCGAAACATTTTTTGGGTAGGCTGGGATTGGTGAGACATGGCAAAGACCCTCACGTTGCGCGTGGTAACGAATGATGGCCACGGTTTTACCGAGCAGGTCAGCGCCGTGCGCGCCCCAGGCGAAGCCGGCTCGCTGGGCATTCTCTTTAATCACGCCCCACTGGTTACGACCCTGGTGCCGGGCAAGCTGCTGTGGCGCAAGCTCAGCGGGGCGGAGCACGCGGCCCAGATCGGGGCCGGCCTGCTCGAAGTCTCGCACAATCGCATCACAGTGCTCACCGACCACCTCGCCGAGACGGCGGCGGCCGCAGCCTAAGCCATGAGTAGCGAATCAGCCCCCGCTCCCTCGCTGCGCGACTGGGGCTGGTACGCCCTGGGCGTGATCGGCACGCCGGGGCTGTTGTCGCTCTTGGGGCTCACCGTCCAGCAAACGCTCGCGGTGGCCGGCTTTGCCATCGTGCTCTTCGGCGCGATCTTCTTCTGGCAGTACCGTTTGGCGTTTGCGTGTTTCGGCATTTCGCTCTTGCTCTCCGCCGGCCTGCTCGATATCCCCCATCTGGTGGAGTTTGCCGGGCTGGATATCATCCTCTTCCTGATTGCCATGATGACGATCATCGGTTTCATGGAGGAGCGGCAATTCTTCGAGTACATGATCGAAAAGCTGCTCGAATGGGTCGGGCCGCATCCCAAGAAGATCCTCGTCGTCATGATGATCGTGGCGACCCTTGCGGCCGCCCTCGTCGATGAAGTGACTTCGATTCTCTTTATGACCGCAGCCCTGCTCAACCTGCTGGGCGGCTCCCGCGTGAACCCCGTGCCCTTTATCCTGATGATTGTCTTCGCGACCAACATCGGCTCCAGTGCGACGGTGGTCGGCAACCCTGTCGGCGTCATTATCGCCATGCGCAGCGGGCTCACCTTTGCCGACTTCATTCGGTGGGCAACCCCGATTTCCGTGGCTTGCTTGGGGCTCTGCATTCCGATCTGCCTGACGTGGTTTCGGAAGGATATTCAAGGCTTAAAAGGCGTGCTCACGGGCAAGCGCGGGGAAAAGCATATCGAGCATATCGTGGTCAATGAGCGCAAGGCCAAGCGCGGGGTCAAGCAAAGCGGCATACTCTTTGCGCTGGTGGTCGTAGGCTTAGTCCTGCATCACCAGATTGAGCGCGGGCTGCACCTGCCGGCGAACACCATGTTGCTTGGGATCGCCCTGCTGGGGGCCGGGGTGGCCCTGGCCATGACGGGTGCTCAAGCGCGCGAGCTGGTGGAAAAGCGCGTCGATTGGTGGACCCTCGCCTTCTTCCTGCTGCTGTTTTCCTCGGTGGGAACGCTCAAGTTTACGGGGGTCACGAGTGTGTTGGCCGAGCGCATCGTGAATCTCTCCGGCGGCAATGTGCCGGTGCTGACGACACTCTTCGTGTGGTCCTCCGGGGTGCTGACGGCCGTGATGGATAACGTGCTCGCGGTCGCCACCTTTGTGCCGATCGTAGGCGATGTCGCGCAGACCGGGATTCCGACCTTTCCGTTGTGGTGGGCGATGCTCTTTGGCGGGACGCTGATGGGCAACGCCACCTTGATTGGCTCAACCGCCAATATCGTCGCCGCCGGCCTTTTAGAGCGGCGTCAGATGGGGACCATCACGTTCGGCGAGTGGCTTAAACCCGGGCTCTTGGTGGCCATTACGACAACGATCTTGGCGAATCTCTTGCTGCTGGCGCAGCTCTCGCTGATGCCGGCCCACCCCGCGGCCGCTCCCCTCCTCGGCCACTAAGCCTTCGTGTTACGGCGCACGCGCCACTTCTCTAACTCGACTGCCCAAAACACGATGGAGCTGACCGCGACACACGCCAGCAGTTCCAGGGGGTTAAGCCCCGTCGTGTGAAACAGCCGCTGCAGCGGCGGCCAGTACACCACGGCAATCTGCAAGCCCACCATCAGCAGCACGGCCCCGGCGAGTGCCTGATTCGACCAGAACCCCAACCGAAAGAACGACTCCCGCTCTGAGCGCCCGGCCAGGACATTGCTCAGCTGCGACCAGGCCAGCGTCGTAAACAGCATCGTCTGCCAGTGGGGCGAGCCCAGGCGCCACATCCACCAGCCTATCGCCAGGGTCGCGGCCCCCATCAGCAGGCCTGCCCAGAGCACGTGGCCGCCCAACCCCCGCGCAAACACACTCTCCTTCGGGGGGTGCGGCGGGCGCTGCATGACGCCGGGCTCCGGTGGCTCGACGCCTAAGGCCAAGGCCGGCAGGCCGTCGGTCACGAGATTGATCCAGAGGATCTGCAGCGGCAACAGCGGCAGGGGCATCCCGAGGAAAGGCCCGGCGAGCATCACCCAGATTTCTGCGGCATTGGTGGTGAGCAGATATTTGATGAACTTGCGCAGGTTGTCGTAAATCACGCGGCCTTCTTCCACCGCGGCGACGATGGTGGCGAAGTTGTCATCGAGCAGCACCATGTCGGCCGATTCTTTGGCCACATCGGTGCCCACGAGTCCCATGGCGACCCCGATATCCGCCTGCTTGAGCGCGGGCGCGTCGTTGACCCCATCGCCGGTCATGGCCACGATATGCCCGCGGCTGCTGAGGGCTTTGACGATTTTGAGTTTGTGTTCGGGTGCTACCCGGGCATAGACGCTGATAGTTTCCACCTGCTCGGCCAGCGCTTCGATCGACAGCTTCTCCAGCTGCGCGCCAGTGAGCAGGGTGTCGGCGCCGGGAAAGCCCAGCGTGCGGGCGATATGCTGGGCGGTGAGGGGATGATCACCGGTAATCATCACCGGCCTAATGCCGGCCGTGAGGCAGCGGGCCACGGCCTCGCGCGCCTCGGCCCGCGGTGGGTCGACCATGCCCACCAGGCCAATGAAGATTAACTGTTGCTCCACCGAGACATCTACCGGCCCGGTGGGGGTGCCCGGCAGCAGCCGGGCCGCCACCCCCAGCACTCGCTGGCCGCTCGAGGCCAGCTGGTCATGAGCACTGGTGATGCGCTGGCGCCAGGCCTCGTCGAGGGGCTGCACCTTGCCGTTGTCGAGCACGTGCGTCGAGAGGTGCAGCAGTCCGTCGACCCCGCCTTTGGTGATCACCAGGCACGCCCCCGCTCCTAAGTCGCGCCAGCCGCTGAGCGCGGGGGGCAGGGTCGCCGGCAGCGCGTGCAAGGTAGTCATGCGCTTGCGCTCCGAATCAAAGGGCACCTCGCCCACACGGGGCAGCGCCTGCTCGAGGGTTTGTTTGGGCAGACCGAAATGAGCGGCCGCCATTACGAGGGCGTTTTCCGTAGGGTCGCCGAGGGCTTGCGGCTCAGCGCCATCTTTGGCTGCCTCGAATACCGTTTCATTGCACAGCGCACCACCCGCCAGCAGCAAGGCTAGCGAGGGGTGCTCCGGCATCTCTGTCGGTGGCGTCGCGAGCGACTGGGCCACCGTAGTGGGGCGCAGCGGCTCCTTGAATTCCAGCCGAAAGCCGGCGACATCGAGCACCGTGACGGCCATGCGATTTTCGGTGAGCGTGCCGGTTTTATCCGAGCAGATCACCGTCACCGAGCCCAAGGTTTCCACCGCGGCCAGCCGCCGAATCAGGGCCCGGCGCTTGAGCATGCGCTGAGCACCCAGGGCCAGCGCGATCGTCACCACCGCGGGCAAACCCTCAGGGACCGCTGCTACCGCGAGGCTGATGGCGGTCATGAGCATGACAGGGAGCGCTTCGCCGCGCAGCAGGCCGAGTGCGAAGACCACCGCCACGATCCCTAAGGCAGCCCCGGCCAGCCGGTGGCCGACCTGCTCGAGACGGCGCTGCAGCGGGGTGGGCTCGCGCTTGACCTCTTGCAGCATGCTCGCGATGCGGCCCAGCTCGGTCTTCATGCCGGTGGCGACGACGAGCCCGGTGCCGCGCCCGTAGACCACCATGGTGCCGCGGTAAGTCATGTTGCGCCGATCGCCCAGGGTGAGCTCCGCGCCCTGGATAGGGTCGGCGGTTTTCTCCACCGGCACCGACTCGCCGGTGAGCGCGGCTTCCTGCATCCGAAGGTTGACCGCCTCAACCAGGCGGCAGTCGGCGGGTACCAAGGTGCCGGCTTCGAGCAAGATGAGATCGCCCGGCACCAGCACTTGCGCCGAGATCTCGCGCACCTGCTTATCGCGTTTCACTTTTATTCTGGGCACGGCGAGTTCCTTAAGGGCCGCCAGGGCCCGCTCGGCCCGGTATTCCTGGTAAAAGCCGAGCAAGGCGTTGAGGACCACGATGGTGAGAATAACGAGGGTGTCTTTGAGTGCTCCCACGAGCAGGGAAATACCGGCGGCGGCCAGCAGGATGAGGACCATGGTGGCGGTGAGCTGATCCCAGAGGATGCGCCACGGGTGGCGCCCGCTGCGCTCGATGAGGGTATTCGGGCCGTAGGTCTGGAGGCGCTGTTGGGCCTCGGCTTCGCTGAGGCCTTGATTGAGATCGGTGCTGAGTGCCTGGGCGATCTCCGTGGCCGGGCGTTCGTGCCAGGTAGCAGAAGCCATACTTCGATTGTAGCGGGAGCGCCGAACGGCGCCTAGCAGAACTGGACGCCTAGCGGACGAACAAGAGGACGAGCTTAGTGGTCCCCCAGGCGACCACCCCGCAGATCGGGAAGGTGAGCACCCAGGCCGTCACGATATTCCGCGTGACGCCCCAGCGCACGGCGGAGAAGCGCCGGGTGGCCCCCACCCCCATAATCGCCGTGCTGATGGTGTGGGTGGTGCTCAGGGGAATGCCAAAGTGCGAGGCGAGCACAATGGTGCCGGCCGCGGCGGTCTCGGCGGCAAAGCCGTGCACCGGCTCGAGCTTGGTGAGCGACATGCCCAGCGTCTTCATAATGCGCCAGCCGCCGATCGCGGTGCCCAGCGCCATCGTGACGGCACAGAGCAAAATGACCCACAGCGGCACGTGAAACTCCGGCATCACGCCACTCAGCAACAGCACCAAGCAAAAGGCCCCGATAAACTTTTGCCCGTCATTCGAGCCGTGGCTGTAGGCCATGAAGCCGGCCGAGACAATCTGCAGCCGGCCAAACACCCGCCGGATGAACGCCGGATGCGCCTTTTGGAAGATCCAATAGATGGCCACCATCAAGAGCAACCCCGCGGCAAAGCCCAGGAACGACGAAAACAGCAGGCCGATGCCCACCTTCTTCCAGCCACCGAGAATCAAGGCTTCCGGGCCGGCGGTCGCGAGTGCGGCCCCGGTGAGGCCGGCAATGAGGGCATGCGATTCGCTGGTCGGCAGGCCGTAGTACCAGGCCAGAGTGCTCCAGAAGATAATGCCCACCATGGCTGCGCCGACAGTGTAGATGCTGATCACTGAGGGATCGACAATGCCTTTGCCGATGGTGGCGGCCACGGCGGTGCCGGATAACGCGCCCAAGGCATTGAGGACGCTGGCCATCAAGAGCGCTTTGCCGGGGGAGAGCACGCGGGTGGACACGACGGTGGCGATGGAATTAGGCGCATCGGTCCAGCCGTTGACAAACTCGGCCGCGAGGACTAAAAAGAGCACGCCCAGGACGACGGGGGAGAGCATCGCTGCCTCAGGCGTTCTTCAGCACGATGGCTTCAACGGTATTGGCGATGTCCTGGCACTTGTCGGTGGCGGTTTCCAGGTATTCATAGAGGCCGCGCCATTTGATCACGGTGATGGGGTCGGGCGTGCCGTCAAACAAGGCGCCGATCGAATCGCGCAAAATGCGATCCGCCACATTCTCGAGGCGGTTGATCTCAATGCAGTGCTCGAGCACATGCTCGCGCCGCAGGTGCCGCAGCTTGGGCAGCATTTGCTGCACTTGGGCCACCTGGTCGCGGATCACCTTGGCGATTTGGTTGGCTTCCGGCCGCAGATGGTCGACCTTGTAGAGCACGAAGCGCTCGGTCGCGGCCTCCATCAAATCCAGCACATCATCCAGGGCCGTGGCCATACGGTGGATGTCTTCGCGATCCAGCGGGGTGATAAACGTGCGGTTCAGGCGCGCCATAATCTCATGGGTGATTTGATCGCCGTCGTGCTCCAGGCGCTCGATGCGCTTAGCTCCTTCCACCATGTTCTCAACCCGCGCGGTGGCCTGCACCAGCTCCTCGGCGGCCTTCACCAGGACGCCGCAGAGCTGCTCGAACATGTCAAAAAACGATTCTTCCTTCGGAATAAGGCGAAACCCCATAGCGACCCCCTTGTTATCGGCGCGTGCGGATGACCTTGAAAACAGGTGAGCCAGCCGATTATAGCAGAGGCCCTGGCGCGACGGTAGCCAAGTTCTTGTGCTATAATACCCCGTTCGTTGACTCCCCGACCACTCCCGTACCTGCTCGATTTCGGGCGGTTAGCTCAGCTGGTTAGAGCGTCTCCTTTACACGGAGAAGGTCGAGGGTTCGAGTCCTTCACCGCCCAGTTTTTCAACTCAAGGAGGGGCCGATGGAACAGGCAACAGCACCGACCGAGGTAGGCAAGTCGTCTACCGGGATGCAGGCCAACTTTGCGGCCCTGCTGGCGTACGTCTTTGGGCTGGTCACCGGGCTGGTCTTTTTCCTCGTCGAGAAAGAGAGCAAGTTCGTGAAGTTCCACGCGATGCAGTCGATCTGCTTCTCGATTGCGTTCTTCGTGGCCGGCGTCGTGCTCGCCTTCATCCCGATCATCGGATGGGCGATCGGCATCCTGCTCAACCTGGGAGGCATCGTGCTCTGGATCGTGTGCATGGTGCAGGCGTACCAGGGTAAGTGGTTCCGGCTACCCGTGGTCGGTGATTTCGCCGCCAAGCAAGTCGGCGTCTAACGTCGTTCTCCCCATTTGGGGGCGTAGCTCAATTGGTTAGAGTGGCGGCCTGTCGAGCCGTAGGTTGCGGGTTCGAGCCCCGTCGCCCCCGCCATTTAGAAGTAGAGGCTAAGCCGTTATCTGGCAACAGATAACGGCTTCCCCCTTTTTTCGGCTCACCCTGAAACGTAACCATGCAGCGTAGCTTCGTTTTCGTCTCTGCTAGAGAGTTGCTAACCCCCCCTTACGATGGTGGGTAATGATGCGCATGTTGGATTTTCTGATGCTTCAGTCTCGTTCCATTGCGAGTTATTCCTGATAGGGGGATAATAAACGCTGGTTTTGATAAGCCGAGACTTGAGTGGGGAGCGGCCGCATGAATATCATTATGATGACGAATACGTATAAGCCGATTATGGGCGGCCTCGAGAAGTCCATTGAATCATTCTCGAAAGAGTTCCGCAAGCGCGGCCACCGTGTGATCATCGTCGCTCCTGAGTTTGAAGGCATGGTGCCCGAGGACGATGTCATCCGCGTTCCGGCTATTCAGCATTTCAGCGGCACCGATTTTTCCCTGCAGCTGCCGATTCCCGGCGTGTTGGCTGAAACGCTAGGCGACATGGTGCCGGACATCATCCACTCCCACCACCCATTTTTAGTCGGCAATACCGCGTTGCGCATGGCGTATAAGTTCAATAAGCCGCTTATTTTTACGCACCACACGCTCTATGAACAGAACACCCACTTTTTTCCCGGGGATTCCGAGGCGATGAAACGGTTTGTCATCGAATTGTCCACGGGGTATGCCAACCTCGCTGACCGGGTTTTTGCGCCCAGCGAAAGCGTGATGGAGCTGATCAAAGAGCGGGGCGTTGAGACCCCGATTGAAGTGGTGCCAACCGGATCCTACACCGAGCGCTATGCCAAAGGGGATGGGGAACAAATGCGCAAGCGCGCGGATATTCCGAAAGAGGCTTATGTCGTCGGTCATTTGGGAAGGCTATCCCTCGAGAAAAACCTGGAGTTTCTCGCTAAGGCGATTAGTCTTTTTCTTTTGCAGGAGAAAAGGGCGCATTTTCTTCTTGTCGGCAAAGGCCCCTCGGAAGAAACGCTGCCGGCCTTGTTTCAGGAAGCCGGCGTCGCCGACCGGTTGCATATGACCGGGCCGCTATCCGGCCAAGACTTGGTGGATGCTTACCATGCCATGGATGTTTTCGCTTTTGCCTCGCAGAGCGAAACCCAGGGGCTCGTGCTTGTGGAAGCCATGGCTTCGGGTTTGCCGGTTGTGGCTTTGGATGCGCCGGGTGCTCGGGAAGTGGTGAAAGACGAGGTCAACGGCCGGCTGCTGATGAGTGAGCGGGCCGAAGACTTTGTCGCCGCCCTTCAGTGGGTCATGCGCCAGAGCCCTGAATCGCTTGCAAAGATCAAGGTAAGCGGGCTTGAAATGGCGGATGAATTTTCCATGGGACGGTGCGTTTCGCGGGCCCTGGAAATCTATACTCCGCTTGCAGCGGATCAGCAGTATAAGCGCAAGCAAAGCGATGAAAGCGGTTGGGCTAAAGCCGTTCGGCTTATTCAAGCGCAGTGGGATATTACGAAGAACATCACAAACGCCACCAAAGAGGCGGCCTTACCTTCTCCGGATAAGCAAGATAAGCCAGCAAAGGATCCTGTTGAGGGCGAGCCGTTTTCCACCCCGCGGGCTTAAGCCCGGCGCCGCATATCCCAGATGATTGTCCCGGCAGAAGCACTGCGGCAGCGATTACGCGACTTCTTCAGCCGAAGCGAGTGGCTGGCGCGGTTTTTGAACATAGCACCTCCCAAAGGCATTTCAGCCGAGCCGGGCCTCGTGATGATACAAATCGACGGCCTAAGCCTGACACAGCTTGAGCGCGCCATAACAAAAGGGCACATGCCCTTTCTGAGCCGGCTGTTGAATCAGGAGCAATATAGCAAGTACCGGCACTATACCGGCATTCCCTCCAACACGCCTGCGGTGCAGGGAATGCTTTTTTACGGTGTTAAAGCCTGCGTTGCCGCCTTCAGTTTCCGGGATAACCGCAACGGGCAAGTCGGCAATATGTTTACTCCGGCGACCGCAGCAGCCGTGGAAGCGGTCCTGAAGGATAAAGGCGAAGCTTTATTAGACGGCGGCAGCGCCTATGGAGATATTTTCACCGGAGGGGCTAAAGAAGCGCGCTTCTGCGCCGCTTCCATAGGCTGGGGCAGTTTGCTTAAAGTAGCCAATCCGGCAGGCGTGCCGTTCACCCTGCTGTTTAACCTGCACATTCTAGCCGGTGCCTTGCTTCTCGCTGTTGTCGAGTTTTTCCTGGCCCTTATCGATTCGTTCCGCGGGATCATTTTCGGGGAAAAGCTGCGGGAAGAAATTCAGTTCATCCCGCTGCGGGTGATGGTTTGCGTTGTGCTGCGGGAAATCGTGGAGATGAGCGTCCGCATCGATATCGCCCGCGGAATTCCGGTTATCCATGCTAATTTTGCCGGTTATGACGAACAGGCCCACCACCGCGGTCCGACTTCGGCTTTTGCGCATTGGTCGCTTCATGGAATCGACGGGGCGATCCGGCGCGTCTGGAAGTCTGCGCGGCGCTCGCGCCCTCGCGACTACGATGTGATTATCTATTCAGACCACGGGCAGGAGGAAACAGTTGATTATCCAACCGAAACCGGCCGGTCGCTGGAAGAAGCGGTGGCGCAAGTCTTCAGCGAAAAGATCTCAGCCGGTGGCTGGAAAACAACGCCATTTATCCCAAGCAATCCGCACTGGCGAGCACAGCTGCTGCGCAATCCCGCCAATAAGCCGGTGTCTGCCGCACCGGTAGCTCTTGCACCAGCGGTTGAGGGACTGGAAAAGCAGCCGGATTTGAATGTTACGATTACCGCCATGGGCCCCTTGGGCCATATTTATCTGCCGCAAGCTTTGACATCGAGTGAGAGCGAAATGATCGCGCGAAAGCTCGTGGATGAAGCAAAAATTCCCCTTGTCATGCGGGCGGATGGAACGGGGCGGGTGTTTGCCTGGAACGCGCAGGGAAGATTTGCGCTTCCCGATGAGGCGGATAAAGTCATTCAGCCGGACCATCCGTATTTTGATGAGGTGAAAAGAGACCTGGTCGACCTGTGCCATCATCCCGATGCAGGCATGTTTGTGATTTCCGGATGGAGACAAGGGGCTAAATCGCTTACCTTCCGCAAAGGCGAACAGGGAAGCCATGCCGGCCCGGGAGTTGAGGAAACAAACGCGTTTGCCTTGCTTCCTTTCGGGGTACTTCCGCGTCATTTAAGAAACAAAAAAGCCATTGATACGCTCGAGCTACGGCAGATCGCGCGGTCCCTGTTGGGCCACCCCGTAGAGCACAAGCCTGCCGCAGAGGTTGCTTCAGGCGCGGTTGCAACTGTGCTGCGCATCATGACGTATAACGTGCATGGCTGTATGGGAAGGGATGGGAAAGTCTCCCCTGAGCGCATCGCCCGGATTATTGCCAGGCATGAACCGGATGTCATTGCGCTGCAGGCATTGAATATGCGGGAAGGCCTCAATCAGGCCGAGGTTATCGCCCGCAAGCTGTCTATGCCGTTTCACTTCCGTTCAGCCGTTGCCGCTGAGCAGGGACGCATCGGTAACGCTATTTTCAGCCGGTTTCCCATGCGACTTGTCCAGGCGCAGGAGCTGCCGCGATTTTCCAAATTGCCGCTGGTGAAACCGCGGGGTGCCTTGTGGGTTGAAATCGAATTGCCAGGCAAAAAAGTGCAGGTGCTCAATACCCACTTAAGCCTCTATTCGGCGGAGGGCCTGGTGCAAGCGCAAGCCCTCTTAGGCAATGGATGGCTCAAGCATCCGGCCTGTGCAGAGCCGGTCATTCTGTGCGGCGATTTCAATGCATTGCGCCAATCAAAAATCGGCAGCCTGCTTGAGAAGACGCTTAAGAATACTCGCGTAGAGCCTAATAGGCGCGGCTTCTTCGCCTCGGTGCCAAGCTACCCCGGGGGGCCGGGGGACCATATTTTTGTAAGCCCTGAAATAACAGTGAAGGCGTCATGGGCTCCCAAGACAGACTTGGAAAAAACCGCATCAGACCACTTGCCGCTTATTACAGAAATAGAAATAGCCGGCCCAAGCCCGGCTGGTGAACCGGCAAGCACTGCGGCTCAACAGATATCCTAACAAGCCCCCCCCGCAGCATTCTTCAATCGCCTCATCCGCTATGATGAGCCCTATTCATTCAGCATATGCATACTATGCATTGGCTTTATACAATGCCGAGTGCGATTATCCCCTGTGGCCAAATAGACGGCATGGCTTACAGGTGGAAGAGACAAGGGGGGAAGCGTCGGGCAGTAACGAAGAGTAGTCACTAAGGAGGATGCGCAATGCATCGAAAGCGAATGGGGTACGTACTGTTTCTGGGCGGCCTCTTGAGCCTTGTTGCCGGTCATTCAACCGTGTATGCCTTGGGTTCGACAGCTGGCGATAAATTGACGCGGGGACTCGCCAACACCATTCAAGGTATTTTCGAGGTTCCACGGAACATCAGTAATACGACTGAAACGCAAGGCCTTCTGACCGGTTTGACTGTGGGATTAGGTAAGGGCCTGGGCTATGGGGTGCTGAGGACGCTGGTCGGGCTCTACGAAGTCGTGACGTTTCCCATCCCGGTGCCCGCGGGCTATGCGCCTATCATCCAGCCGTATGCGTGGAACACTGGCGGAATGTGGCTGTAATGTGAGAAGGTCTTCAGGCAGGAAGTGGTTACGGTCTTTAAGGAAGGAAGGAGGAGGCTAAGCGATGGTGTTAGAAGTAGCAGCCGTTATCGCTGTCGTCATTTTCGCGGTTTTGGCCGCGGCGACCATTCAGACTCAACTTAAATTGCAGCGGACCTTGGCGGAAGCCCAGCGCGTGCTGGGCACCGTACAACAGGAAATCCCTGTGCTGGCGGTGAACCTCAACGCCATGGCTTGCGCCGTTACTGCGTTGTCGATAGAAGCGCGGCGCGGTGTTGATCAGGCCTCTGGTTTTCTAGGGGCGGTCGAAGAGGCCGGTGAAGGGCTGAAACAGATGCAGCGTCTCGTGTATGGAAAAGGCGACGCATGGTATATGCAGGCGCGAGGAGTTTGGGCAGGCGTGCGCGCCGCGTCATTAGTACTCTTGGGGGCGGTGTCACTAACAAAGGGAAGACATTCCAATGGACAATGAACAGCAAGGCGGGTCGGCGGCGGTAGGTTTGGCGTTTTTGCAAGGAGCGGTAATCGGAGCCATTGGGGCATTGTTATTAGCGCCTCGTTCCGGCCGAGAGTTCCGCAAACAAATCAAGGGGTATGCACAGCAGACAGGCGAGAAATTACGCACCGTGGCGGGCAATGGACAGGATGCGCTTCAGCACGGCATGGAAGAGGGAAGACATCTCGCCGAAAAAGGCCGTCAGATTCTCAGAGAGGCTGCAGAGGCCGGCCAGAGCGCCATCAAACAGGAGCGTGGTCGTCCTTCGTGAGCGATATGGGCGCTGAAGCAAAGGCCGTTGAAAAAATGATCAAGGGGATAGGGGCCATGCCGCACGCGCAGGGTGTTGCGTTTCGCGTGTGGGCGCCCCATGCGCAACGCGTATCCGTTATCGGGTCATTCAACGACTGGAATGGCAGCAAGCACCCCATGCAAGCTGAGGAGAACGGCACCTGGTACGCCAATGTGGCCGAGGCGCATGTCGGCGATGAGTATCGCTACCAATTGGCGACGCCGAAGGGCGAGGTGAAGCGCATCGATCCGTATGCCCGCGAAGTGACCGGCTCGGTCGGAAACGCCATTATCCACGACTCGAAGTTCGACTGGGAAGGGGACAACTTCCACCTCACGGCGTGGAACGAGCTGGTCATCTATGAGCTGCATGTCGGCACTTTCAATGATGAGGCGGGCGGTGACCAGTCGGGCAAGTTCGCATCGGTGTCGGCTCGATTGGGGCACTTGAAAACCCTTGGCGTGAACGCCATCGAGATCATGCCGGTGGCCCAGTTTGCGGGAGAGCGGTCATGGGGGTACAATCCCGCCCATATTTTCTCGATTGAAAGAGCGTATGGGGGCTCGTTGGCATTTAAGCGATTTGTCAAACAGGCCCATAAGCAGGGCATCGCGGTGATTCTGGATGTGGTGTACAACCACTTAGGTCCCAGTGACCTCGATTTATGGCAGTTCGACGGCTGGTCTGAAAACAATCGCGGCGGCATTTACTTCTACAACGATGACCGAGCGAAGACGCCCTGGGGGGAAACCCGGCCGGATTACGGGCGCGGCGAGGTGCGGCAATTCATCCGCGACAATATCTTCATGTGGCTTGAGGAGTACCACGTCGACGGCCTGCGCTTCGACTGCACTCAATTCATCCGGACCATGAATGGATCGAACGACCACGAGCTGCCTGAGGGTTGGAGCCTGCTCCAATGGCTCAACAGCCAGGTTGCCGAGAAGTTTCCTGGCCGGATTACGATCGCCGAGGATTTGCAGAATGATAAGCGGCTCACCCAGGACGCCGGATCCGGCGGAGCAGCTTTCGGTTCGCAATGGGATGCCAACTTCGTGCACCCGATCCGCCAGGCGGTAATTGCTCCCGAAGATCAACAGCGGTCTTTAATTGCCATTCGCGATGCGCTGACTTACCGCTACAACGATGATGCCTTCGACCGGGTCATTTACAGCGAATCGCATGATGAGGTGGCCAACGGCAAAGCGCGCGTCCCGGAAGAAGTGAACTCGCAAGACCCCAAAGGCTGGTATGCGCAAAAACGCTCAACCTTGGCCGCCGCCATGGTCTTCACGGCCCCCGGCATTCCCATGCTCTTCCAGGGCCAGGAATTTTTAGAAGGCGGATGGTTTCGCGATACGGTGCCTATCAATTGGGACCAAAACGAAGAGTTCCATGGCATTGTTCGCCTCTACCGCGACCTCATCCGTTTGCGTCTTAACCGCGGCGGCTTTACCCGCGGCCTCTGCGGGCAGTTTACGCAGGTCCATCACTTAGACGATGAGCGCAAGGTTCTAGCTTTTCACCGCTGGGAGAAGGGTGGGCCAAAGGACGACGTGGTGATCGTTGCCAATTTTTTCCATCAGCCGCAAGACGGCTACGTCATCGGCTTTCCGGCGGCAGGCGCTTGGAAATTACGGTTCAACAGCGATTGGCAAGGCTACAGCGATGATTTCAAAAATCATCCAAGCAGCGATGTAACCGCCGGAGCAGGCGAGCACGACGGCTTGCCCTTCCATGCAGCGCTTTCGATAGGCCCCTACAGCGTGCTGATCTTTTCACAACTCTAAGGCGCGTCCAGGCGCTTTTAGGGGAGTGGTGAGGAGATTGATGAACTTCTTTGCCGGCAGCGAGAGCTCTGCTCGCTTTCGAGTGATTATCCCGATGGTGCGTTCAAACGGGCCTTCCGCGAGTTCCAGAGCTTTCAGCTTTCCGTATCGAACTTCATCTAAAACGGTGATTTGAGGCACTAGGGCAAGCCCTAAGCCGGCTTCCACCGCGCGCTTCGTAATTTCAATATTGTCGAAGGCGTGCATGACTTTAACCCGGATATTGGTCCCCCGCAAAATATCATCTACCGGAAACTCCGCCTGAGGGACGATGAACGGCGCATCCTGCAGCTTGGCAAGAGAAACCTTCTTTTTAGCGGCCCACGGGTGCTTGGGCGGCACGATCAGGACGACCTGCTCTTTCCTAAAGGGTGTAATCGTTAACTGAGGATGTGGTTTAGGGGAGTCGACAATCCCGACCTCTATCCGGTCAGCGAGGACGGCATCCTGCACGTCCTTATCTTTGAGGTACGTCAGGAAAAGGTCGACCTTCGGATAACGCTTGAGGAAGTGGCTCGTGTACTGGGGCAGCTGGTAGAGTCCCGTCGTGTAGATGCTGGCAATCCGCAGGTGGCCGGTTACTTCGCCCGGTGGCGCCTTAAGGGCGCTCTCAAGCTGTTCGTACCTCTTGAGGAGATCCTGAGTGGCCTCAAAAAACAGGGCTCCGGCCCGGGTGAGTCGAATTTGCCCGCGGCCCCGTTCTACAAGCTGCTGCCCGAAAGCCTTCTCGATTGCTCTTAAGTGATGACTCACCGCCGACTGTGTCAGGAAGTTGCGGTGTGCCGCCTCGGTGAAGCTTTGGGTGGCCACGAGGTCCCGGAAGATTCGGAAAGCACGCAACATGATGAATTATCCTCATCTAGCATATTACGAGTATGCATTGGCCTTATACCATGCCGCGTGCCATTATGCAATGCCAGATTGAAAGGAGGGTGTTGTGAACCGCATGGGCCTGCCGTGGCTGAGCTTAAGCGGGCACGGGAAGCGGCGCAAGCCAGGGCGCTCGTTAAGTTAGAAAGCAAACAAGGAGACGAATATGGAAAGCAGAGCAGAGTACTGGATTTGGTTCCTCGTAATGGGTGCCATCGTTGGTTGGTTGGCAGGAATCATCATGCGTGGCCGCGGGTTTGGGCTTTTCGGCGACATCGTAGTCGGCGTTGTGGGAGCCGCGCTGGGTGGGTGGGTAGCCAACACCATGGGGCTGTATGCCACCAGCTCGCTCGGGGCTTTCCTCGTGGCACTTGGCGGCGCATTGCTTTTGGTGGCTCTCACGCGTTTTGTGAAGCGCTTAGCTTGATATTGGCAGAAGTGATTGTTCGTGGGAAATGATTCATGCCCTGTGCGCACGCGAGTGCCACGGGGCGCAAAAGGAGAACTTCGATGTTTGGGTATAAATCACTTGTAGTGGGATTACTTGGCGTCGGGTTGTGTAGTGGGATTGTCCCAGGCGCTGTCTCGGCGGCAGAACTGGTGGTCCCGGTGCGCCAGGCTGCGGGACAAATCGTATGGCTGGATACCCAGCTAGGACGCCTGCAACTGAACGCGGATAACTCCCCAGGAATGCAGGCCACACAGTACACGATTACTCAGCATGACACCCGTGTGACTGACCGTTCGGATAAGCAGTTTCTCGCTATTACGGATTTACGAGCAGGGCAGCATATCACGATTGAATCCCGGGCCAGCGGGGAGGAGCAAATCGCGACCAAGATTACCGTGGAACCTTCCTCGGCACCCTTATTCCAAGAAGCTGAGGGTACGATTGAGTCAATTGACGCCGGTAATCCGGGCACGTTTACCCTCAAGGAGACTACAGGCACCCAGCCAGCGGGAACGGTGTCCTTGTTCACGTTTGATCCCAATACCATAGTTGTCATGGAAAGCCCTAGCCTTCAGCCGGTTCGATTGGAAGTAAAGCCCGGTGATTTTGTGAGGGTGGCCTACGTGGTGAATGATGGCAAGCGCACTGCGCGTTCAATGATGCGGTATTCAGTCAGGCCGGCGCCATCGACCACCATCACCACTACGACAAGCACCACGACCACGACGCAATAAGGGTGATTTTTAAGGATGCGTCTAGCAAATGAGAAGCTAAGGAGTCAGAGATGCGTTATGTTTTTTACGTTGTGATAGCCGGTACCCTGCTCGCAAGCGGCCCACTGGGGTGCGCGAGCAGGAGGATCACTACCGTCAAGACACAGGAGCAAGTCCAGCGTCCAGGGGTAATGGTGGGCACGGAAGAGGTGCGCATGGACAAGGTAACGACGACCACCACGGTCACCCAAACTCCTCAGGAATCGCGAGGAATACTTTCCACCACGATTCATTTCCTGGGTGAAGTCATCAGTTGGCCGTTTCGTTTGGTCGGTTCTCTGGTGCGTGCCCTCTTCTAAAGTGAGCAGGAGATGCGATGAAGGTTAGCGAGTGCATGACCACGGACACGAGTGTGTGCGTAGCTGAAAGCAGTTGTGCGGCAGCCGGCGAGATCATGCGCCGGAGCCAGTCCGGATTCATGCCGGTTGTTGACAGCCTTAAAAACAAACGGGTCGTGGGCGTGGTGACGGATCGCGACTTGATGCTTCATTTGGTTCGTCAACCGCCCGCACGCCATATCCCCGTGAAGACTTGCATGACGAAAGCCCCCACGCTGATTGCGGCCGATGCAGATCTCGAGGAAGCGATACGCGTGATGAAAAGGGCGGCGGTGCCCCAGCTGCCTGTCGTCGATGACGGGGTCCTTGTCGGGGTGCTCTCGTTGCTGGATATTGCCCTGGCCGTTCGCAGGCAATGGGCCTATGTAGGACCGAATGTCACGGACAATCATGTGACCGAGATCATTGAAGCGATCGCGGTGGCTCGAGCCGCGGCCCAAAATGGCCACGCATTACTTAGGAAGCCTAAAACGGTAAAAAGAAAGGTGCGTTCTTTATGAAGACACTCGTATCCATTCTGGTTGCTCTCGGCGTACTTGTGGGATTGACTGGCTGCCACAGCGGGACCATGCGTGGGGTGGGTTCCGATGTGGAGCGCCTCGGTGACAGGATGCAGCGATAAGGTGAAGCCGTGGCTATGTAGCAACCAACACGACTACGAAATTCGAAGGAACCAAATTCGAAAGGGCTCGATCGTCTAGTAATGAAGGAACAAAAGATTTCCGATGTGAGGAAATGCCTATACCGGATAAACTCAGCAGTCTGGCAAGTCAAACGAATTCGAAAACAGCGAAGCGTTTTGGGGCGATGCCGCTGGGGCAGTTGTTGCGCTCCAGGCCGAGATCTCACAAGAAGCGCCCTGCGAGTCAGGATTTTGCAGATATCAGCAAGCTTCTGATTGGCTCGGGGGACAGCCGTGCCTTTGCCCTCAATGCGATCCTCGTTCTCCTGGTCATCTGCACGCTTTACTTCGGCCGCACGGCCATTCTCCCTATGGTTTTGGGGATTTTTCTCAGCTTTTTGCTTCGGCCCATTGTTCGCCAACTCGCCGTGTGGAAGATTCCAGAATCGGTAGGAGCCGGCATCGTCCTGTTGGTCATGCTCGGCACCCTGAGTTTTGGCGTCTCTCAACTCGCGGAGCCGGCATCCCTGTGGATGCGGAAGGCCCCTGAGAGCCTGCAGGAGATCGAGTGGAAGCTTCGCAATGTGCTCAGACCTGCCAAGCAAGTCAGTCAGGCGGCTGAACAGGTTGAGCAGATGACGGGCGGCGCGAAGGACAAAGAAGTCCAAACTGTGGAAATAAAATCTCCTGGCCTGCTGGATATGGTGCTGCTTGGCATGAAGAACATCCTAGGCGGGGTCGTGATTACCTTCGGCGCGCTCTACTTTCTCCTCGCCTCCGGAGATTTCTTTTTGCGTACGTGGGTCGAAGTCTTGCCAGGCCTCACCGAGAAAAAGCGGGCCGTAACCATTGTGCGTGAGCTCACGAGGACGATGTCCAGGTACCTCGGCACCATTACGGTGACTAACATCGTGCTCGGCGTCCTGACCGCCTTCGCGATGTCCCTCTTAGGCATGCCCCATCCGATCCTCTGGGGCGTGCTGGGAGGCGTTCTGAACTACATCCCCTATTTAGGGGCGCTTGTGGCTGTCATCATCATCGGCCTGGTCGCATTGCTGCACTTTAGCTCGGTGGGGCATGCGCTCCTTGCCCCCTTAAGCTATTGGGCTCTTACCATCGTGGAAAGTGGGCTCATAAGCCCGATCTTCCTCGGTCGCCAATTAGCCCTCAATCCCGTCATGATCTTCTGCTCACTCGTCTTCTGGGGCTGGCTGTGGGGGATTCCTGGGACGTTTCTCGCTGTTCCGAACCTGATGGCCCTGAAGATCATCTGCGATCACTCGAAACCCTTGGCCTTCATCGGGAAGTTCTTGGGGCGATGAGCGGTAGGTTTGAAATCAGAGACGGAAGCGCTCGCCTAAAAACGTAACCAGGTTGTAATCAGCGGCGTTGATTTCGTGCAAACTCCTGCCACGTCCTGCTAGTGAGGCATCGTCACCAAGTGGTTCAGGCATCAACGAGGAGGGGTTTTTGGTTTCTGCAAGTCGAGCGACGGGCTCCCGCGGAGCGAGTCGGCGATGGCCGGCTCGCGGAGTGCCGAACCTTCCCCGAATAGGTATAGCTAGTGTCATGGCGCTATACCCGTTACAGCCTATTTTTAACTAATCCACGTAATTAATATACCGTTTAGGGTATAGTATTTATATAGCTATATCCTTAAGGGTATATTTATCGTGTTTATATCTTGAATTTATACCTGATATGGTATAGTATTTATGACATGGATACGTTTGGGAAGCAGATCAAGGAATTGCGCAAGCGAGCCGGCCTCACGCAGCTGGAATTTTCCAGCCGAGCGGGCGTCGGGTTGCGGTTTATCCGTGACCTTGAACAGGGTAAGCCCAGCGTGCGTCTGGATAAGGTAAACCAGGTGCTGAAATTCCTGGGGCATCACCTGGAGATCGTGTCAGACCATGAGCGAAGAACAGACTCGAAGAGCGACCGTTCAGTATAACGGGCGGGTCGCAGGCTTCTTGTCGGAGACGGCAACCGGCTACCGGTTCAGCTACGACAAGGACTACCTCCGCACAGGCCCCGCGATCTCCATCTCGCTGCCTCTTCGCGAGGAACCCTATGAGTCCAAAGATCTCTTCAGTTTCTTTCGGGGATTGCTGCCCGAAGGGTGGTACCTGTCGATTGTCAGTGCCACCGCCAAGGTTGATGCGCAGGATGCGTTCGGGATCCTCCTGGCCACGACGGCCGATACGATCGGTGCGGTCACCGTGCATAAGGCAGACGCGTGAGTGCGGGGGCCTTGATGGTTGACGCGAAAACGCTCAAGGGCCTGTTCCATCTCTCGGTGGCACCCACCCTTTCACTCTCGCTGCCGGACATTTCTCTGCAGGCGCAGGCGATGGTCGGGAAGATGTCCATTTCCGGGGTCCAGCCGAAACTGTCGCTACGGCTGGATAAGGCCAAGCGAGAGCTGGTCCCGGTTGCTGCCGGCGGCGAATACATCTTGAAGCCGCAGATTCAGGCGTTTCCCCATGTCCCTGAAAATGAGAGCTGCTGCATGGATCTCGCCGCGATGCTGGATATCGACGTACCGCCGCATTGCCTCTTGCCGCTGAAAGACGGCACGCTGGCCTACGTGGTCAAGCGCTTCGATCGGGACGGAGAGCAGAAGATCCACCAGGAGAATTTTTACCAGATCCTTGAGAAGAAGGATAAATACGCGGGTGCTCTAGAGGAAATCGGCAAGAAGCTCAAGGAAATCTCGGCTGTGCCGGGGCTAGACGTGCAGCTGTTCTTTGAGCGCGTCGTCCTCAACTTCTTGATCGGCAACGGCGACGGGCATTTTCAGAACTACTCGATTTCGTATACCGACCACGGCGTGCGCCTGGCCCCGGCGTATGATCTCGTGTGCACGAAGCTGGTGATCCCCACCGAGGAAGATTCCGCCTTAACGCTGCATGGGAAACGAAACCACCTCACGCGGAACGACGTGGATGCGCTGGCAGACTACCTGGAGATTCCCTCGCGCGTTCGCTATCAGAAATTCGTCGGCACGCTGACCCGGATGGAGCAGCTGGTCAAGGCCAGCCGCCTGCCCACCGCGTTCTGTGAGCGATTCCTCGAGATCATCCGGTTGCGGCACGGGCGCCTAAAACTGAGCTCCTGACGCTTTACGCAAGTCCTTGCAATTCCTCGTCTTCCGAATTCGAGCTCCGTCGCCCCCGCCATTTATCATCAGGCTTCAATATGTGCTCGATCTGCGGGTCATATTGAAGCGATAAGTGGGGCAGAGTGCCCTGGCTTAAGATCGCTTAGCATTGCATAGACCGTATTTTCTGCCCCCTTTCTCCTTGTGTCCTAGACTGCCGAGAGGTAGCCTGGCGGGGTGTGGTGAACCCTCGCTGTCGAGGCTCTCCAGCCTACGGCACGTGTGCCTGCGAAGGAGATTATGTCATGAAGAAGCTTCTGTTCTTGGTAGCGTTGCTCGCCTTTGGTTTCCTCGCTCCTTCCTCTGCCCATGCTGCACAGCCTGTGGGTTATTGGAATTTTGAGGAGCAGACGGGCTCGCAGGTCATTGGTCGCCCTTTAAGAAATTCCGGAATGTTAACAGGAGCGAGCCGAGGTGGTGGCAAGGTAGGCATGGGCGTATGGATGAATGGAAGCGGAGGTGTCACCATTTATCCAAGCGAAGACTTTAATTCCTTGCTCGGAGGATTCACATTCTCGGCGTGGATCAACCCTAGCAGTAATGTGTCCGGGTACGTGACCATTTTCTCGAAAAGCCCGAACCCTTTAGCTACAAACCCCGCAGATGTTCACAATCAACTGCACATTCGCGTGCATAATGATGGCCACCTGCAATTCGTGCTGAACAATCATGTAGATTTCGGGGGCTTCCAAGGCTTTACTCCGGCGGGTGTTGTTCCTCACGGCTCCTGGTCTTTCGTTACTTGGACCTATGATGAAACCATCCACCGCATTCATGTCAATGGTGTTGAGGTATTCAGCGCCTCATTCAATCAGCCCTGGACTGGGAACAGCGAACCGCTGGGCATTGGTCAAGGAGTCGAACCCTTTGTCGGATCTATCGATGAGGTTCGTGTGTATAAGGGGGCGCAAACGCTGGAAGAAATCGTTGCCGATATGAACAACACCACCGTGCAACCCACGGGTGTCTATTTAGACTGGGGCTTTCCGATGGTTACAGCAGCGAGCCCGCAAGAGGTAAAAATTGAGTTCCAAGTTAGTAATGGGGGACCCGACAATTTAACAGAGTCCATGTTTGAGGACTTTGGCAATATTGGCGGAGGACCATTTGGCTCTTTCCCTGGTGAGTATTATACCCAGACAGTTGAACCCTGGTATGTTGGGCTGAATATGGCTCCTGGAGAAAGCAAGCAGTTTCATGTCATTTCTTTAACTGCGACAGGTCAAGGGGCTCCCCCTGGTGAGTATGGTGGGGAGGGATGGATGAGACTTAAGCTTGAATTCGATCTTTTTGATCGATTTGGATCGCAATCTTCAAGGTATCCCAGGCCGTTTAGATTCACAATTCTTCCACCTCCCAATCTCTCCGATATACTTACCTTTCCTAACATTTCCGGTCTTCAATTTCAAGTCATCACGTCAAACATCGCTGCACCGCTCATGGGCAAAATTGGCTCTGGAAGGGATTTAACAGTAGATAGTAATGGAAATATCTATGTGGGTGGAGTTTACCGCGGCGCTCCAGGTTACAGTTCGCCAGGCTCGGCAGCGGTGATGAGGATTCTTCAAGATGGGACGAGCCATGTGGTTGCCTACGTTAACCCGCCTGAGGGATTTCAGAGTCCTGAACCTCCCGAGGGCATGGCTTTTGATCCTGATGGTAACTTAATTGTACAGTTCACACTAAAGTCTGTACCCGACGGGTACATGACAGTGCATCCGTTGGTCAGAATCACGGGTCTTTCATCAGCTGTTGTTGAACCCGTTGCGACTCCGACAATTGACCCATCTGGTGGCGTATTCGATTACCCTGTTGATGCGACAATCGCAACAGCTACGGCGGGTGCAGAAATACGCACGACACTCGATGGAAATATCCCTACAGCGCTGTCAGCGTTGTATACGGGGCCTATTCAGATATCTCAAAGCGGGGTCTTGAAAGCGAAAGCCTTCAAGTTTGGCAGGTCAGATAGTGCTGTTGCCAGCGCCAGCTTCACGATCCAGGCAGCTAGCCCGATCATTAGTCCAGCCGGAGGGAGCTTCGTCAGCTCAGTTCAGGTGAGCCTATCATCGAGCACGAGCGGTGCGACGATACGTTACACAACCGATGGAAGTACCCCAAACTCTGGCTCAACGGTTTACGGAAGCCCGTTTACGCTAACAAGCAGCAAGCCGGTGAAAGCTTATGCCAGCAAGTCTGGGATGACGGACAGCGGTGTGGCCAGCGCGGACTTTACTATTACCCAGCCAGCTGGAACAATCACGATCCCTGCGTCAGGAACCTCAACCCGCAGCACCGGCTGGCTCACCACCAACAGCACCGAGCTGTGGTATTGGAATGCGAACCAGTGGCTGGAATACTCAGTAGATTTTGGGGCGGGTGGCAGCCGGACAATCAGTGCCACGGCGATCAACCATAACAGCGCTGGGCTGGGCCTGCCTGCGGGCTATACCTTCAATCTCACTGTGCTGATCGATGGCGTCAACAAGGGCACCCTCAAGGTCCCGGGCTCCACCACGCTCTATAAGACCGGCAGCCTCGTCGTGACCGCCCCAGCCGGCGTCCACACCGTGCGATTTACCTGGACCAATGATGTGTGGACCGCGGGGCTGTATGACTCAAACATCCAGGTCAAAGAGGTGTCCATCGCGCCGTGAGCTGCGCAGGAATCCTGAATCCTGGGACACATGCCTTAGGAGAAAGAGCTTTGCATTGTATACACCTGGATAACAAGCGCGTGTGCCGTCGAAGTTGGCTTCATCTGGCAAGTGGTTTGTTCGTTGTCTGCTTTGGCGGGTGGTTAATTAACGACCATCGTGCCAGCGCACCCCAAGGAGCGGACGTCGCGTTCTACCGATATTCCCCATCGATGTCTATGCAAGATGTCAGCCTGACCGGCTATCTCGATCGGAATGGTGTTTTGGTCAGAGGCTGCACTATCGAGGGAAGGCGCCTGGGCTTGGAGAGTAAGCGCTACGGCGTCTTCAAGATCGCTGCGGAGAAAGTGATCGGCATTCATGACGCCAAGGCTACGTTTCTTGAGGCCGATCAGGTGGTTTCGGTTGTTACTGCGAAGAAAGCCGTGACGGAGGCCATTCGCGAGCGGGGAATCGCTGGGGCTGTGGCCGGCGGTCTCCAGTTTACTGGCGAGGTGGTGCTCACAACGAAGGATCAGCGCGTTCTCACGTGTGATCGCATGCGCTGGGAGCCTTCGACCGGCCATCTTGTTGCGGGCAGTTGCATTTACTATTGGGACAATAAGATCGCGCGAATCGAGGCAGTCAACTCAGATCCGGAACTTAAGAATCTTCGGGAGGGTTCAACGTGAACATGCGGCGTGGTGTCTGGGCTTCGGTCCTGCTTGGGTTTATCATCTGGGCGCCTCCTTGCTATTCTGCAGATACAACCTCCCCACACACTTCGCAGCACAATCCATCGGTCAGCGCGGTCGGTGTCGACCTGGATACGAGTATTAGCCTGCATATTCTGGATCTGGACAGCGGCGTGAATCAGTCCACCATAAGAATCAGCGTGGAGGGCGCACTGGTGTATGACGGTTCAACGCCACTTTCCTACCCGAATGTGACCATAATGGGCTCCCCCTCTGATTTCAGCCTCACGTACTATCCGCCTGCAAGCTACGCATTTCTTCAGGTCATCAATGTGGCCGTGGATGCAGCGGATTTATCGGGTAATGCGATGCCGCAAAATGTCTATTCCTTCACCATTCGGGGCAGGCTCCTTCCGGATGAGGCGGTGGAGCGAGGAAAGAACGAGCTTCTTCAACGTAAGGATGTCTTCAAAGCAAACCAATTGTTCAACGAAGCCCTATCGCAGAACCCGAATCACCCCAAAGCCCTATTCTGGCATGCCATCACGCGCTTCTCTGAGAATAGTGAAGCTGTAACGCTGGTTCGAGACTCGCAAGTTATCGATGAACATAACCAAGCACTCTTCGATGCGCAAGGCAGATGGGGCGCTGATCTGAATCAGCCGTTTCCGAACCTGACAGAGTATCAACAGGGAGGAATCGGTTTGCTTCCAGACATCGACGCGGCACTCGCAGAGCTTGCTCCGCTGGACCAGACATTTAGCGATACGCTGTCGGTTGTGCAGATATTCGATTTGGATTATGGGGAGGCAAAGCTTTATGAAGCCGGTCTGCTCGCAAGCAAGGCGGCAGTTCACATCGGTGCGGCGTACGATGCGGATTACGCGGATCTGGCCCCGCGGTTTATCCAGCCAACGTCTGGCAAGGGACGGGAGATTATTCGGCAGATTATGCTTGAGTATCCGCAGGGGTTGACTCTCTTACCAGGCGCGGCAGCACATCTTGCACAGGCCAAGGAAGCCATTCAGCAGTCGCTGGAGGCGTATCTCGAAGCTTCAGCCTTCATACGCCACCGCTCCGACAATGACGGGTTGAACCATCTTGTGCGGTTCTACGACCTTGACGACACGCAGCAAGAGAGGTTCATAGCGCTCTTCGCGGAGGCCATGCTGCGCGGGAAGCTGGCGGATCTTCAGGACCACCTAGCTAATCCGGGTGGGTTTCCCATGTTGAGGGTCAGCTACGATGCCTACATGGACGGCCTGAATGAGTTCAATAAGGTACCGCTGAGGCCTCGCAAGTTTGATATCAATGAGTTCTTGTCATATCCCAAGAATGTCAGGGCCTATCTCAATGAGTTCTTGAGCAATGACTTTGTCGTCAATTCATTTTCCGACCCCACCTTGGGACAGGTGCTGCCCGAAGCGACGCCGCCCGATTACAATTGTGTCGCCGGCCGGGGAGCGAACTTCAAGAAGCGTTTCCCCGCTGTGGTTACTTGGTCCGGAGGTCAGGCTTCGGCGCAACTGGCTTGGGATCCGGTTGACCCACGATTTGTGGGCGCCTTTCTGCGCGCTGAGATCTACCGTTCCGCTTCGCGGCCGGTTGACTCCAGCTCCCAGCTGATGACGACCCTCACGAATCCTACTGTGACGGCATTCCTGGATGTGGATCTGGATGAGGCGGTTGATAGCTACTACTATCGTATTTACACCTACTATAATTTTGGCGGCGGCCGCACCGCGACAGCTTATAGCGCGGTGGCTGAGGCGGTTCTGCGAAGCTCTCCCGATACGCAGTATCCGGAAATAGTTGTGACGGTGCCCAGCGAGGGCGATTCGATCACGGCGGACCGGGTCACCGTAACCGGCAGCATCGCGAATGAAAGAGGCATTGCGTACGCTGTCATCAAAGTCAATGACGGCTCATTCGAGGGGCTGGCTTTGGATGAAGAGGCGGGTGGGTTCTCCCATGAAGTGCCTTTGCGTCCGGGACTGAATCAGATAGTACTTCAGGCATCCAACTACTCGAATCTTGTTCAGGAACATGCGCTGAACGTATGGAGGTTGGTCGACATAACGCCGCCAACTACCACCGCCACCCCGCCAGGCGGCAACTACATAAGCCCGGTGAATGTTGTCTTGGGCGCGAACGAATCCGCGACGATCTACTACACAATCAATGGGAGCGCGCCGACGACCGCCTCCTCGGTATATGCGAGTGCGATACCTATCAATGGTAATACCACACTCAAGTTCTTCGCGGTAGACAACGCTGGAAACCCGGAGTCTACAAAGACAGAAACCTATATTGTGAGCCAGGGTGCGCAGACAATCATCATTCCAGGAGCCAGCACCTCCAATCGCAGCAGCGGGTGGAGTGTCGGGGGCACCGAAGCCTATGCGTGGAACGCCCAGAACTGGCTGGAGTACTCGGTAGATTTTGGGCTGGGCGGGACTTGGACTTTCAGGGTGACGGCGAAGAACCAGAACAATCCAAGCGCACCAGGCCTTCCGGGTGGGTACGCCTTTAATCTGGCGGTACAGATCGATGGCGCCAGCAAGGGCAATCTGCAGGTCCCTGGGTCCACCACTACCTATCAGACGGGTAGCTTGGCGGTGAGTGTTCCGGCAGGGGTCCACACCGTTCGATTCACCTGGACCAACGATGCGTGGAGTTCTGGGGTCTACGACGCGAACATCCGTGTGAAGGAAGTATCGTTTACCTCAGAAGGGGTGCCTCCTGTGGATCCGGTCGCGACGCCCACGATCACGCCGGCTGGAGGCAGTTTCGTCAGCTCAGTTCAGGTGAGCTTATCATCCACCACCAGTGGAGCGACGATCCGCTACACAACCGATGGAAGTGCCCCAAGTTCTAGCTCAACGGTTTACGGAAGCCCGTTTACGCTAACAAGCAGTAAGACGGTGAAAACTTATGCCAGCAAGTCTGGGATGACGGACAGCGGGGTGGCCAGCGCGGACTTTACTATCACCCAGCCAGTTGGGACGATCACCATCCCCGCCGCCAACACCGCCACCCGCAGCACCGGCTGGCTCACCACCAACAGCACCGAGCTGTGGTATTGGGCGGCTCACCAATGGCTGGAATATGCGGTCGACTTCGGCACCGGCGGTAGCCGCACCATCAAGGCAACTGCTATCAACCACAACAGCGCCGGCCTCGGGCTACCGGCAGGGTACACCTTCAACCTGGACGTCAAAATCGACGGCGTGGTCAAAGGCACCCTCAAGGTCCTGGGCTCCACCACGCTCTATAAGACCGGCAGCCTCGTTGTGACCGCCCCAGCCGGCGTCCATACCGTGCGCTTTACCTGGACCAATGATGTGTGGACGGCTGGGCTGTATGACTCGAATATTCAGGTGAAGGAAGTATCGTTTACCTCAGAAGGGGTGCCTCCTGTGGATCCGGTCGCCACACCCACGATCACGCCGGCTGGAGGCAGTTTCGTCAGCTCAGTGCAGGTCAGCCTATCATCGACCACGAGCGGTGCGACGATCCGCTACACAACCGATGGAAATACCCCGAACTCTGGCTCAACGGTTTACGGAAGCCCGTTTACGCTAACAAGCAGCAAAACGGTCAAGGCTTATGCCAGCAAGTCTGGGATGACGGACAGCGCTGTAGCCAGTGCGGACTTTACTATCACCCCACCAGCTGGAACGATCACGATCCCTGCGTCAGGAACCTCAACCCGCAGCAGCGGCTGGCTCACTACCAACGGCACCGAACTGTGGTATTGGGCGGCTAACCAATGGCTGGAATACGCGGTGGACTTCGGCACCGGCGGCAGCCGCACCCTGAGTGCTGCCGCCATCAACCACAACAGCGCTGGGCTGGGCTTGCCTGCGGGCTATACCTTCAATCTCACCGTGCTGATCGATGGCGTCAACAAGGGCACCCTCAAGGTGCCCGGCTCCACGACCCTCTACAAAACAGGCAGCCTCGTCGTGACCGCCCCAGCCGGCGTCCATACCGTGCGCTTCACCTGGACCAATGATGTGTGGACCGCGGGGCTGTATGACTCGAATATTCAGGTCAAAGAGGTGGCGGTGGGGCCGTAAGCGTGGTTTGGCGGATAGGGATGGGGATAGTATTGGCGTTGTTTCAGCCATCTGGGGAGGCGGCAATGGCGCTTAAGCTGACATCCAGCGTGTTTTCCGATGGGGAGGAAATCCCAGCGAAGTATACGTGTGTAGGGGAGGATCTCTCACCACCGCTGGCGTGGACCGGCGTGCCCCAAGGCACGCGCAGCCTGGCGCTGATTGTTGATGACCCCGATGCGCCAGACCCGAACGCGCCGAAGATGACTTGGGTCCACTGGGTCTTGTACAACATCCCGCCTGAGGTCTCCGCCATTACGCAGGGCGCTTCAGCTAGCGATCTCTCCCCGCAGGTGGAGTCCGGTCTCAACGACTGGAAGCGCACGGGCTATGGCGGGCCG
>JAGVGS010000179.1 GCA_020057015.1 Candidatus Omnitrophota bacterium
CCCGGCGCGCCGCGCGCTGGAGAGCCTGCGGCTGCCGATGGAGGCGTTCGGGCCGCCGACCCAGGTGCTGATCAACGAGAGCGCCACCGAGGTGCTGGCTGCGACGGGGGCCGGGTTTCTCACGCGCTGGCGGATTCCTGAACAGGGGCCGGCAGAACTGCTGGAGCAGGCCCGGGCGGTGTCCGACGGGGCGGTGAGCGCCCTGGCGTATCTCTTGGGCGATCGCTCCATTGCGGTAGGCGGCTCCGATGGCAGCGTGGCCACCTGGTCGCTGGTGCGTCATGAAGAGGCCCCCGATGGCTGGCGCCTCACGCGCGTGCATGCCTTGCCCGCGCACCCGGCCGGTATCACGACGCTGGCCGCCTCACCGAGAGATAAGACTTTCCTCACGGCCTCGGCAGACGGCAGCGCGCGGCTGCAGTATATGACCACCGAGCGCGTGCTGGCCCGCTGGCAGATGGCAGCCTCCCCCCGCTTGAGCGTCATCGCGCCCAAGACCAATGGCGTGCTGATGGCCGATGCGCAGGGCCGGCTGCATCACTGGCGGGTGGAAAACCCGCATCCGGATATCAGCTGGCAAGCACTATTCGGCAAGATCTGGTACGAAGGCTACGAGCAGCCGGAGTACATCTGGCAATCCACCGGCGGGACCGATGATTTCGAGTCGAAATACAGCCTCATGCCGCTCGTGTTCGGCACGTTGAAGGGCACGTGTTACGCGCTGCTGTTCGCGATGCCCTTGGCCCTCTTTGGTGCCCTCTACTGTTCGCAATTCTTGGATACGCGCTTGCGCAATCCGGTGAAATCCACCGTCGAGCTCATGGCGGCGCTGCCCAGCGTCGTGTTGGGGTTTGTGGCGGGCGTGGTGATCGCACCGCTGGTGCAGCACCACTTGGTCGCGGTGCTCACGATGCCGCTGATCGTGCCGCTGGTCGGCCTGGCCGGCATGTCCGGTTGCGTGGCGGCACCCTGGCCGCGCGTGAGCCACTTCGTGCGCCGCCATGAATTCTGGGCGCTGCTGGTTTGGGTCGTGATCGGCCTCCTCGTGGCCGGTGGCCTGGGCCCGGGGATCGAGCGCGTGTGCTTTGGCGGAGATTTCGAAGCGTGGCTGCTGCGCACCACCGGCACGCGGTATGACCAGCGCAATGCGTTGGTGGTCGGCTGGGCCATGGGGTTTGCCGTGGTGCCGATCATCTTCACGATCTGCGAGGATGCGTTTTCCTCGGTGCCGCAGCATTTGGTGGGGGCGTCGCTCGCATGCGGGGCGTCACCCTGGCAGACCGCCTGGCGCGTGGTCTTGCCGGCGGCCGGGTCGGGCGTGTTTTCGGCCATCATGGTAGGGTTTGGCCGCGCGATCGGCGAGACCATGATCGTGCTCATGGCCACGGGCAATACGCCGGTGATGGACTGGAGCTTGTTCAACGGCTTCCGGGCGCTGTCGGCCAATATCGCCGTCGAGATTCCAGAGGCCCCGTACGGCGGCACCCTCTACCGGGTGCTGTTCGTGGCGGCCCTGCTGCTGTTCGCGATGACGTTCCTCGTCAATACCGTGGCTGAAATCATCCGCCTGCGCCTGCGGCGGCAGCTGCAGGGCATCTGATGGCCGCCCTCGCCCGGAAACGCTCGGCCTCTCAGCCGGCCTGGCAGGGGCAATGGCCGATTTGGCTCAGCGGGATCTGGTTCGCGGTCGCGGTGCTGATGATCGTCGGGCTGTTGGGCTTGATCCTCGCCTCGGGGCTCAAGACCTTCTGGCCCACGCCGCTCTGGCGCGTGACGCTCAAGGAGGGGGCCACGTATCTGGGCCAAGCACACCGCGAGGAAGTGATCCCCCATCAGTTTGACGCGGCAGGTGCCCCAAAGCGCCGCACGCTCTACCGGGTGGGCAATAAGGATCTGAGTGGTGCGGATTTTGTCTGGGTGGATGATGACGCGGTAACGGCCCGCACCCGCCCGGCCGAGGCGATGGCGGTGGAGCGGCTGGAATGGGGCCTGTTTTATGGGTTCGTGCAGCAGCTGCAGATCGATGGCCAGGTGGTGGTCGGCACGCCGGAGGTGTTGTGGCAGACCCTGCGCCACGAGATGCCCCCGGCCCAGCGGCGCCTGCGTGCCATGCGGCGCATCGAAAAGCGCGTGATCGGCGACATCAATGCCCAAATGGAGAAAGCCCGTCTGGCCATTCGCCGGCTGGAGCTGGAGGGTTTGACCGTCGCTGAAACGCGCGTGCGGACGCGGCATGAAGCCGCCATCCAGGCGCTGCAAGAGCGCTATGCCAAGATTGCGGAGGAGATCGAGCAGCGTCGGCAGCAAGACCAGGCCTTTCGCGTGGTGCTCGCTTCGGTCGGCGAGCGCACCAAGGAGCTGCCGATCTCTTCGCTGGTGCGCGTGCATCGGCCCAATCGACTCTCGTGGCTGGGCAAAGCGGGGGTCTATGCTGACCGCTTGCGTGAGTTTGTCTTCGGGCAGCCGCGCGAAGCGAACTCAGAGGGCGGGGTGGCCCCGGCCATTTTCGGCACGGTGCTGATGACGCTCTTGATGAGCCTGGCCGTGGTGCCGCTGGGCGTGCTGGCGGCCTTGTACTTGCATGAGTACGCCAAGCAAGGCTTTCTGGTCTCCGTCGTCCGCATTGCCGTCAACAACCTGGCCGGGGTGCCCTCCACCGTCTTCGGCGTCTTTGGGCTGGGATTTTTCTGCTACCTGATCGGCGGGACAATCGACCTGTGGTTTTTCCCGGAGCGGCTGCCCACGCCGACATTCGGCGGGGGCGCCATTCTCTGGGCCTCGCTGACGCTGGCCCTGCTCACGGTGCCGGTGGTCATTGTGGCGACCGAAGAGGCGCTGGCCGCGGTGCCGCGCGGGGCGCGCGAAGGCTCGCTCGCCTGCGGGGCCACCAAATTTCAGACGATCTGGAACGTGGTCTTGCCCGCGGCGGTGCCGGGCATCCTCACCGGCACGATCTTGGCCATGGCGCGCGGGGCCGGCGAAGTCGCCCCGCTCATGATCACCGGCGTGGTGAAACTCGCTCCCGAGCTGCCGCTCGACCATCTGGCGCCGTTCATCCACTTGGAGCGCAAGTTCATGCACCTGGGGTTCCACATATATGACGTGGGCTTCCAGGCGCCGAGCGTGGAAGCCTCGAAGGCGATGGTCTACATGACGACCATTTTGCTGTTGGCGATCATTATTTGCCTGAACCTCGGTGCGATGCGCATCCGCGGGCGGTTGCGCGCGCAATTTAGGGGAGCGGAGGTATGACATGGAGCGCACAACGATGGCCGTAAGCAAACCCACGGTGGGTGCGCGGCGCCCGGCTGAGACCAGCCCCCATGGCGCGCTGGCTCGGCAGACCGCGATCACGATCGACCGGGTAGGCGTGTGGTATGGCGCAGCACAGGCGATCAAGCAGGTCTCGATGCGCATTGCTGAGCACGAGGTGACCGCCCTCATCGGGCCCTCGGGCTGCGGCAAGTCCACGCTGATCCGCTGCCTGAACCGGCTCAACGACCTCGTGGAAGGCTTGCGCGTCGAGGGGCGCATCGTGCTCTATGGCCAGGACATTTACGCACCGTTGCTGGATGTGATCGCGCTGCGCAAGCGCGTGGGGATGGTGTTTCAGAAGTCCAACCCGTTTCCAAAGTCGATCTACGAGAATGTGGCCTACGGCCTGCGGGTCGACGGCGAGAACCGGCGCGCGGTGCTCGATGCGGTGGTGGAAGAAAGCCTGCGCGCCGCCGCCCTCTGGGAGGAAGTGAAGGACCGCCTGCCCAGCAGCGCTTTGCGTCTCTCCGGCGGGCAGCAACAGCGGCTGTGTATCGCGCGCGCGATCGCGATTCAACCGGAAGTGCTGCTGCTCGATGAGCCCTGCTCGGCGCTCGATCCCATCGCGACAGGGAAGATCGAGGAGCTGCTCTACGCGCTCAAGGAAAAGTACACTATTGTGATCGTGACCCACAACATGCAGCAAGCTGCCCGCGTCTCCGACCACACCGGCTTCCTGCTGATGGGCGAGCTGGTGGAATTCGGCGCCACCGAGAAGCTCTTCACGACGCCGAGCGATCCGCGCACCGAGGCGTACATCACGGGGCGCTTTGGCTGATGGAGAGCCGCAGCGAGCAAGAATTGGCGGCGCTGAAGCAGGAGCTGGTGCGCATGGCGGGCCTCGCGGAGCAGGCCATCGGTCAGGCTATTTGCGCCCTGCTCGCGCGCGACCTTGAGCTGGCCGAAGAGGTGTTGCGCGGCGATGCGGCCATCAACCGGCTGGAGGTCGTGATTGACGAGCGCTGCCTGCGGATGCTAGCCTTGTACCAGCCTGAGGCCTCGGACCTGCGCTTCATCGCGATGGCGCTGAAGATCAACAACGACCTGGAGCGCATCGGCGATCAGGCGGTGAACCTCGCCGAGCGCACGCTCGAGCTGCTCAAAGAGCCGCGCCTGAAGCCGTTGATCGACATTCCGCACATGGCGGAAATGGTGCAGCTCATGCTCAAGCAGAGCGTGGAGGCCTTCGTGCAACGCGACACAGGGCTGGCGCGCTCCATCTGCCAGCGCGACGACGTGATCGACGCCCTGGATGACCAAATCGTGCGGGAGCTGCTGACCTACATGATGCAGGATCCGCAGACCATCACGCGCGCGGTGAACCTCATTCTGGTGAGCCGGCATCTTGAGCGCGTGGCCGACCATGCCACCAACATCGCCGAGGACGTAATCTATTTGGTGGAAGGTAAGCACGTCAAGCACCACCTCGACGCCATCACAATCGGTGACAGTCACTAATTTCCTGGCTGTTATCGAGTACGTGTTCGGAAATTAGTGACTGTCACCGATTTTCATCTCCCAGAGCCCAATGCGACTCTATCTCTTGCGACATGCCGAAGCTATCCCTCACGGGACGCCGGGCTGTACCCGCGACAGCGAGCGGCCACTCACTAACCACGGGGTCAAGCAGGCCCAGGGCGTGGCCGCGGGCCTCAAGACGCTCAAGGTCGCAGTGGACCTGGTGCTGACCAGTCCCTATGTGCGCGCGGTGCAGACCGCAGAGCAGGTGGTGGCCGCCTACGGCCGGGGCGTGCCGCTGCGCGAGCTGCCGGAGTTGCGGCCCGAGGAGACGCCGCGCCTGATGTCGCTGGCCCTCAAGCCGCACTCCCGCGCGCAGCACGTCGTGTGCGTGGGCCACAACCCGCACATCAGCGCGTGGCTGGCTGAGCTGATCACGACCACCGGCGATCTGCAGTTGGCATTCAAGAAAGCCGCGGTGGCTTGTGTGGATGTGCCCGAGGTGCCGCCGGCTCGCGGCAGCGGGGTGCTGCGCTGGTTCATGACCTCGAAGCAGCTGGCCCGGCTGCCGCACCTCGCATGACGCTGGGCATCATCGACGTCGGCACGAATTCGACCCATTTGCTCGTGGGCATTATCGGGTTGAACGGCAAGTTCCACGTCATCCTCAAGGAACGGGACCTTACGCGCATCGGGGAAGGCGGGCTGGCCAAAGGGGTGCTGACCCCGTGGGCCATGCGCCGCGCCAAGGACGTGCTGCGGCGCTACGCGGCGATCCTCAAGCGCTGCGAGGTGGATCACGTGGAAGCCGTGGCCACCAGCGCGGTGCGCGAAGCGAAGAATGGGCGGCAGTTCGTGCGCCAGGTGCGCCGGCAGCTGGGGTTGCCGCTGCGGATCATCAGCGGCCGCGAAGAAGCCCGGCTGATTTACTGGGGGGTGGTGCAGGCACATCGCTTCCGCCACCCGGCGCTGGTGCTCACGATCGGCGGCGGCAGCGCCCAGGTGATCCAGGGCAAGGGCCTCAAGGTGCAGCATGCCTCGAGCGTGCTGCTGGGCTGCGCCCGGCTGGCCCAGCAATTCATCCGGCACGACCCGC
>JAGVGS010000003.1 GCA_020057015.1 Candidatus Omnitrophota bacterium
CCAAGCGCGTGCTCGCGCTGACGCGAGGCGTGTGGCGCGTGCGGGTGGCGCAGGCGCCCGCGGGCCGCAGAGGGTTTGGCTATGATCCGATCATGGTGGTGCCGGGGCTCAACAAAACCGTGGCTCAGCTGCCGGCATCAGCCAAGCAGCGCTTGAGTCATCGAGCGGTCGCAGCTCGCCGTCTGCAGCCGCGCTTGCGGCGGTTGGCGGCCCGCGCTAGCGCAGCGACTTGATCAGGTCTTGCAAGAGCCCGGTGCGGTTGGTGGGGTTGAGCTCGTTGAGCAGTTCTTGGCGGCCTACTTCGAAGCGGTAGTGGGGCTCTTTGATGGTGCCGGTCAGCCGATGCCGGCCCACCAGGCGGCGCAGCGTCTCGAGCTTGCCTGCGGCCTTGAGCACCACCCCGGCCAGCGATGAGGTGGTAGGCACCTGCAGCAAGGTGGCTTCCGAGAGCTCCGGGTCGATGATGAAATCCAGCGTCTGGTCAAAGCCGACGCTGCCGCGGCCATACAGGGCCACCGGTTCGGTGCCGGCCAGGGCCCCCACCCGCATATCCTCAGTATGAAACCGCTCCTGGGCCAGCCGCCATTTCGCGGAGACCTGCGTGATCTCTGCGCGGCGCAGCATGTCGAGCCCCAGCTGGTCGGCCAGCACGCCAAACAACCCTTGAAAGAGCAGCTCGAGAATGCGCACGCTGCCTAACTGCGTGCCATTGGCGTTGACCCAGCCGTCGCCTTCCCAGCTGGGCCGCTGGGCCGCGATGCCGCCCATCAGCACGTGCAGCGATGCCGTGCCGCGGGTCTCTTGGCTCTTCCAGGCCGGAATGGCTTCACCCAGCCGCTCCAGCCGCAGTCCCACCACATCGCCTTGGGCCACAAACGTGGTGCCGCCGGCCGGGCGGTGCGTCATGGTCACCTCGCCGGCCAGCTTGCCATCGGCGAGCAGGGCGGTGGGCACGCGCGCGCGCAGCGTGCCGCGCTCCTGATCGAGTGCTACGAGTACTTGCTCGAGGGGGATCTTGTGCAGCACGAGCGACTCGCTGCGCAGGCGCGCTTGAATGTCAGTGGCTTGCCAGCGCGTCAGCGGGCCCTCGACATGCGCGGTGAGCTGCACCACGCCTTGCGGCTTCCACTCGGCCAGCGCCGGCCATTGCCCATAAGGCAGCAGGCTCAGTTCTGAGAGCTCCACGATGCCGTTGATATCCAGACGGCTAGGACGTTGCGCGCGCCGGGCCAGCGCGCCATGCACTTGCAGTGCGGTGGTGCGCAGTGTCACCTCAGCCTCTTCGATGAGCGCGTGGCTCTCGGTGAGGCGCCCGCGGGCCGTGACCTGGCCATTGGGAAAGCGCACCGCGGCATCAAAGGAGGGCTGCTCGGCGATCGTGAGGCGGCCTTGCACCGACAGCGGCTGATCATTCACGCGTAGCGTGGCGCGCGTGAGGGCTATTTCGCCAGGCTGCAGGCGCAGCTCCGCGGTGCCCTCGGCAATGCGCAGCGCCGGTTGGGTGAGTTGTGCGCTCATGTTGCTCAGCTGCACCGTGCCATCGTAGCGCAGAGCAGCGAGCGGCCCAGCCGCACTCATCTCAACGCGCGCCGTGCCCTGCAGCTGAGTGATCGGTGTTGCGGCCGGCAGCCAAGGGGTCAGCATGTCGAGCGGCAAGGTGCCTTGCACGCGGCCCTGCACCGCGCGCGGCGCGCGAAGCCACAGCCGGCCCTCCAGTGCGAAGGGTTCGTGCCCCAAGCGGCCGCGCAGCTGCGGCATGCTGAGCTCTTGCGCCAGCGCGTCATAATGCAGGGCGCCGGCGATGTCAGTGAGCGGTTGTGTCAGGCGCGGGTGCGAGACGCGCACGCCTTGCACTTGGGTGTGCACGGCGCAATCCAACAGCGGCTGAGGTTGCAGCGGCCCGCGGCAAACCGCCTCCAGCGGGGCAAGGCCTTCCAGCAGCCAGCCTTGCAGCGCGCCCGCAGCGAGGCCGCTCACCGCGGCGAGGTCTGCGCGCGTCAGCGCGTGGATCTCAACAGCCGGGGTAGGGTGCAGCGTTAGCGTGCCATCGGCGGTGAATTCTTCCCCCAGCAGCATGCCGCGCAGCGGTTCGATGTCCACAGCCTTGGGGGTGAGATGAAAGCTGCCGCTGAGGTCGCTGATCGCGCTGGCCATCGGAGGCCCTTGCAGCGCGCCTTCGCGCAGCTGCGCATCGAGATCCCAGCGCCAAGCCGGCGTCTGGCCGGGAAGGTGCTCGGCGGTGCCTTCGACCTCGATCCGGCCGGTTAGCTGAAAGGTCGGCTGCTGCCAAATCACCTGCTGGCCGAGTACGCGCCCGCTCAGCGTAGGCGTGGTGGCCGGGCTGCCGGCATAACGCACATCCAGCCGAAACAGGCCGCCGGTGAGTGCGGAGGGCAGCAGGTGCTGCAGCGGACCGCTGATCGAGTGGCGGTCGATGTCTTGCGCGACCACCCGCACCGTCAGGTCGTGCTCCTTCAGCGCATAGCGCCCCAGAACGGTCAGCTCGGTGCGGCAGGGGGCCTCCAGCTGTACGCGGCTGCGAAAGCCCACGTGGCGGGTGAGGGCCACGTCGAGCCAGTTGATGTGCGCGCGCACCAGCGGGGAGCGCAGCAGCGTTTCTTGCGAAAGGGCGTCTTGCGCGTGCAGGTCCTCGATGCGCAGGCCCTGCAGAAAGCCATAGCGCATGGCCCCAATGTCGACCTCGATGGGCCACTGCTGCTCGAGCCGCTGGATAAGCAGCGCTTTGCCTTCGGCCGGCACCCAGCGAGCCAGCACAAACCACAGGCCGGCGCTGACCAGCAGTCCGAGCACCAGGGCCAGCGCGCTGAGGAAGATAACGAGGCGTTTGAACATCGCGTGCATTATACAACGGCAGGTTTGTTTGACGCCGTTTCATTGGCGCTGCTAGAATGACCCATCCGCGGGGCGTGGCTCAGCTTGGTAGAGCGACTGGTTTGGGACCAGTAGGTCGCAGGTTCGAATCCTGCCGCCCCGATTCGTTTTCTGAAGCGGTAGGATGCGAAGTGAGCGCCGAGCCCAAGTTGGATGCAACACGATGAACAGGAGTGTTGCGACAGCCGAGGCGCGAGGGGCGACCGAAGTCCCGCGCAGCGGGACGGAGGCGCCGAATCCTGCCGCCCCGATTTTCATCTGATGCCAGCGCCCGTAGCTCAACAGGAAGAGCAGTGGGTTTCTAACCCATTGGTTGGGGGTTCGAGTCCCTCCGGGCGCATTTTTCTCTTCGGGGGCGCATGAAGCGGCCCTGGAGCTGGCGGCAGTGGCTGCTCATGGGCTGCGCGCTGCTGATCGTGATCGAGTACGGCACGCTCACGGTGATCGCGCCACGCTACATCCTGGAAGCCCTCCAGCACGTTTTGGGCGGCGATTTGCGCGTAAGCCACGCGCGGCTGGCGCTGCCGCTGACCAGCGTCCTCACCGACCTGCACTATGCTCCCAGCACCGCGCATTCGACCCTGCGCGCCGAGCATGTGATCATCAAGCCGCGCTGGCTGCCCTCCACCAGCGGCGAGGTGGTGATCCAATCCATTCGCATCGAGCAGCCCTTCCTGCGCGCCTCGCGCACCCCAGAGGGAGCGGTGTTCTGGCCGCATCCCACCATGCCGCAGCCGCTGGCCTCGCTGCCCGAGCAGGCTGCAGAAGTGCGGCTGCTGGGTTGGCAGCTGAAGGGGGCGTTGCGCGTGCGCATCGAATCGGTGCGCATCGTGGAAGGCACGCTGGAATGGATCGACGAATCGCTGCCCACACCAGTGCACCTGGTCCTTGAGCACGTGTCATTTGAACTGGGCCCGCTTACGGTGCCCTCCACCGGCGAGGCCATCAGCCTGGCCATGCGGGCGGCGGTGGTGGGGCCCAGCGGCGATCCTTCGCCGCTGTATTGCTCCGGGTGGTGGGCGACCACCTCCCGCAACATGGACCTCTCCTGCCGTCTTGAGCCCATTCCACTGGCCATGTTTGAGCCTTATTTCCAGCGCCGGCCGGTGATTCGCTTCTACGCCAGCACCCTCCAGACCGACACCCACTGGAGCGCTGCCGGCAACCAGCTCACCGGGCGCGTGCAGTTGGAGCTAGGCCGCCTCACCGAAGGCGATATTTCCGTGCGTGGGCTCACTATCCTGAATGTCCGGCAGCTCGCGGGCGATGATCTGGATCCCAAGCTGACTGGGGAGTTGAACTTCGAGGGGCCCTTCGATGACCCCATGCGGTGGCAGGGGCGCTTCCTGCCCACCAACCTGCCAGCCCAGCGCTTGGTCGAACAGCTGCTTGAGCGGCAGATCAAGGCCGTGAAAATTCCCTGGGGTGATCAAGCCCTGCGGGTGCAGCTCACGGGCGCCACCGGCGAGCTGGCCCCGGTGGCCGAGAGCCTCACGAAAGAGATCACCGAGGCCCTGGAGCTATTGGCCAGCCCCGTACCCCCACCGGTGCTAGAAGCGCCTGCGCTGCCGACTGAGCCAGCTGCGGCAGCTGAGCCGCCGGCCAGTGCGCCAGTTGCCCCTGAAGCGCCGTTCAGGTAAGATAGCACTCCTCTTCCTATTTATCTCTTACGGTGGGCGTAGCTCAACTGGTTAGAGCGCCTGGCTGTGGCCCAGGAGGTCGCGGGTTCAAATCCCGTCGCTCACCCTTTTTCATCCTCAACTGCGCACCAAGCGCACCCTGAGCAACGCGCCGTGCCCAACTGGCACGGCGCGTTGGTATTCTGCGACGCTTCGCCCGAGGTGCGCCCGTTTGAATGGTGGTGGCTGGGTCTGGCAACCTTCTTGTCAGACTCCGGGGTACTTGGTGAACCGTTGGAGCCGGGCGTTCCGTTCGGTCCGCCCCCGAGATCGTCGACGATCTCCCGCAGCAGGCGTCCCTCATCGCTCCGGAACGGCCGCTCGAATAAGGCCACCTCGAACTTCCCCTCGTTGGTTTTTGCGTCCTTGCGCCAGAGCACGTAGTTGATGAATTTCGGCAGACAGTCTTTCAAGTGCTCGGGCGTCACCCGGTCATGGCCCAGGATGTCTGCAAGATAGCGGATCGTTTTGCCGGCCATGTCGACCCGCATCTCGGTCTTCTCGAGCTTCGAGGTTTCCTCACCCATCCGTGAGAGGGTCGCTTCCAGCTCCGCCTTTTCACGATCCAATTCTCGGCACTGCTGCAGCATCGCCGCAGGCGGCTCCTCCTCCATCCGCGCCATCAGCTTCACGAGGTTCGTGGCTTGGCGGTGGTTCTCGGCCAGGCGCTCTTTGACCTGGTCCCGGTCGTGCCGCAGGGTGCGCAGCGACTCGGCGAAAGACGCATCGCGATCTTGGCAGAGCTCCTGCACCAGATCATCCCGCAGCGCCAGCTGCTTCACATAGTTGAGAATGTGGTGGTCTGCCTCGATGGCGTCGAGGTAGTTCTTCTTGCAGTCGATTCCCGCGGTCTTATCAGCGCGGCTGCAGATGTAGTAGTGATACGGATGGCCGCCCCGGCCCATGCTCATGCGGGGGACCATCTTCCCCTTGCAGTACCCGCAGATGATTAGCCCCTGCAGCAGGTACCCGTAGAGCTTGGATCTGGTCCGGCCGCGTCCCTTATGGAGCCAGTTGCGCTCAAGCGACTGGAGAATCCGCGCGTAGGTCTTCTGATCACGGATCGGCTCGTGGCTGGCCTGGAACGTCTCGCCGTTGAACGAAATCCGGCCGATGTAGGCGGGGTTGTGGAGGATGCGGGAGATGGCGTCTTTCGTGAGCGTGTGACCCTTCCGGGAGCGGATGCCCCGCTGGTACGCCAGCTTGGCCACCTGATCCAGGCTTCGGGTTTCGAGGTACGCACTGTCGATGAACCGGACCGACTCAACCTCTTTCGGCCTCGGCCGATATCGCTTCTCGTGCATCTCATAGCCGAACGGCGGCGGTCCGACAGGGAGCCCCTTCGTCGCTCGCCAGGCCATTTTCTCGCAGGTGCGCTCAGAGATCTGCTCCCGCTCGAATTGGGCCAGGGCAATCATAATTGTGGTCATCACCCGGCCTGACGCGGAGGCGGTGTTGATCTCCTCTTTGAGGGAGACGAGCTTGACGTTGTAGCGCTCGAACTCCTCGACAAGCATCAGAAAATCGATGACGTTCCTGGAAATCCGGTCCATCTTCGTGAAGACGACCACGTCCACCAGGCGGCCGTGGACCTTCTCCATGAGCCGGGAGAAGCCTGGCCGATCCAGATTCTTGCCCGAGCAGCCTCGCCGTTTACCATCTTTGTCTTCACCCTCCACGAACGTGTCGGTAAGCTGCCAGTTCTGCCCGGCCCGCTGCTTGTCCTCGACGTACCGGATGAGGCGGTCGCGCTGGGTGTCCAGAGAGGAGTCTTCCTTCGAGGCCTGCTTGTCGGTTGACACGCGACAGTAGATGGCGATCCGCTGGACCAACGGCGTGGTCTGCTTCGGGTCGGCCATTAGGCTGTGCCTCGTCCGCGTGACCCTGTCATTGGGAAGGGAAGTCCGGTTTTCCGGCTAGAGTTTCTTTGGTGTTCCGGAGGATGCGTGCCAGGGAGTCCAGTAGCAGCGCCTCGTGCTCTTCCTCGTCCATGTACCGGCAGGGATTGACATCCCCCACGGGCATGCCGTCCTGTGTTGGGATCGTGCAGATCTCCATCTGCAGCTTGGGCCGACGTCTTTGTCTCATGGCTCTCTCCGGGCTGCGTTTTTCTCCCCCCATAAGTAATAGGGGGTTGCAGCCCTCGGATGGGGACACCTCGAGACGAAAATTCCATCAGGGCTGCTTTACTCCCCCAAAAGGTAAAAGGGGGGTTGCAGCCCAAAAATAGGGACACATTTTCACAAGAATGTTTGGCCATAGTACAGACAACTCGTAACCTATTGAAGTTACTTATGTTGCGATCCATCGGCCTGGCACCCTAACTCGCCCCGCACCCCGAATCAAGCTAATTCCCCGGAAAATGCTCCCCATAGTTAATTTGATTTGTTATAATCTGTGAGCACTTCCCGCCTTATCACAAGGAGGCTCTACCATGCAAGCCATCATCGAAACGCTTACCCCCAATGATCTCTCCAAGATCCTCAAGCTGCACCCATTCACTGTTACTCGCTTGGCTCGGGAGGGCAAACTGCCGGCATTTAAGGTTGGTGGCGTTTGGCGGTTTCGGAAGGATCAGTTCGAGCAGTGGATCGAAGAGCGGACGCATGGTAAGGACAATCGTTGAGGGCTGCATTCGATGCTAGGATACGTCAGTCCCACGGAATATGAGCAACGAGCCGTGTCGAAACCGAGTGTCCACTAAACTAGGGCAAGTCCAATGGGTCCACAGAAATCCAAGGGTATTTAAACGCATGAGAAATCTCTCGAAAGGCATCGTCTCGTGGCCGCAGGAAGAGCGGCCCCGGGAACGGCTGCTTTCGAAGGGCGCGCAGGCCCTGACGGACGCCGAGCTTGTCGCAATCCTCATACGCGTTGGCTTCAAGGGCACGAACGCAGTGGAGCTGGCGCGCGATGTGTTGAAGCAGTTCGGGTCATTGCGCGCCATGGTCGAAGCACCGGTCATCGCGCTGCTCGACGTCAAGGGCCTGAAGGGCGCGAAGGCGTCGCAGTTGCTCGCTGCGATGGAGATTGCCCGGCGCGTCTCGGTGCCATCCCAGCGAGGGGAACTGGTGATCAAGAGCACGCGCGCGGCGGCGGACTATCTGCGTGAACGGATGCGCGGCCTGGCCGACGAGCAATTCCGTGTGCTCTACTTGAATCGCAGGAAGGCGCTTGTCGAAGACACGCTCATCGCGCAGGGGGTTGTCGACTCGGTTCGGCCGCCATTGCGCAGCATTGTCGCGCGTGCGTTGCAGGTAAACGCGTCGGCAATCATCGCGGCGCATAACCATCCGTCCGGTGCCGCCGAACCGAGCGAATCGGATCGACTTCTAACCCAGGATCTCATTGCAGCCTGCCGCCCACTTGGGCTGAAGGTGCTAGATCACGTCATTGTCGGTGACGAGACAACGTTCAGCTTCGCTGATAGCGGGCTGCTGGACGAATTGGAACTGCTATGCTTGGCGCCCGGTGATGCACGCGGGCCTTCAAAACTTCAGAGAGTAGGCAAGTGATATGAACGACGAACAACGACAGGAACTTGTCCGCCGCTTGCAGCGCGGCGAGGAACTTTCTCCGGAGTGGGCACGCATAATCTTTCCACCGGAGAAGCGCGAATACGAGCTCGTCTACCACGGCAAGGAACGAGAGGAAGATATCATCGCCAACACTCTAGCGGTGCCGCTGCAGAAAGTCCGAACGTTCGGAAAGAACGGCGACGGCTGGAACAATAAACTTATCTTCGGCGACAACCTGCAGGTGATGAAGACCCTAGTGGACCTCAAGAAGGCCGGGAAGCTCTGCAACGCTGACGGTGTCCCTGGTGTGCGCCTCGTATACATCGATCCGCCTTTTTCGACCAAGCGCGATTTCAGCGGCTCGCAGGACCAGAAGGCGTATCAGGACAAAGTCGAAGGGGCACAGTTTATTGAATTCCTGAGGAAGCGTCTCGTATTGCTCCGTGAGCTTCTGGCTGATGACGGCCTTCTTGTGGTCCACATCGACTACCGGTTCGGGCACTACATCAAGGTAGTGTTGGATGAGTTGTTACCGCGGGGCTTTAGAAACGACATCACAGTGCCACGAGGAACAAAAAATGTGCAAAACCAATTCGATGACATCACAGCACTAACCGTTGGTGACGATTCGCTGCTGCTATATGCCCATTCTAGCCAAGCGAGACTTTCTCATCTTCGCATTCAGCTCGATATTCAAGCGCCTGGCAAATGGGATACCTTCTGGAGAGGGACAGATCGCAAGACCATGCGATATCAATTGTTCAGACAAACCCCCAAGACCGGTCAATGGCGATGGAAGAAGAGCCGCGCCCTTGAGGCGATGGAGAACTATGAGGTATACGTGCGCGATATTGCCAAGAGGGAAAGCTTGGATGATTACTACCTCCGCAACTTGGATTCTGGCCTCGACTTAGACTTTGTTCGATTCAACGACGAGAAGGTTGTTCAGTATTACGTCCCCCCGAGGGATTCTCGCATTGCCAACACGATATGGACAGACGTTCGCACCATTGGGCGGGTGACCTCGTATCCAACTGAAAAACACGAAGACTTACTATTTCGTTTGGTGGAGTGGCTGTCACGACCGGGAGATCTTATTCTAGACGCGTTTGCTGGCTCCGGTACGACCTGCTCGGTGGCCGAAAAACTCGGCCGGCGGTGGATAGCGATCGACTGTGGCAAACTCGCGATCTACACGATTCAAAGGAGAATGCTAAGTCTGCGGGAAGATATCGGCAACAAGGGGGACACGCTAACAGCAAAGCCATTTGAGCTATACAACGCGGGCCTGTACGATTTCAGCAAGCTCAAGGAACTGCAATGGGATGCGTGGCGTTTTTTCGCGCTGCAGCTGTTCCAGTGCCGTGACGAGCCTCACAAGATCGGCGGTATCCAACTCGACGGTTACCTCAAGGGATCAAGCGTACTGGTATTCAACCACCAGAAGCAGCCGGGCGTGCGGATCGATGAAGGGACCATCCAGAGCATGCATGAGGCGTTGGGTTCCAAGGTGGGCAGCCGGATGTTCATCATCGCCCCCGCGCTTGTGTTCGACTTCCAGCAGGACTACCTGACTCTAGACGGCGTTCGCTACTACGCGTTGCGCATTCCCTACTCGATCATTCACGAGCTGCATCAGCGGGAGTTCAAAGCACTCAAGCAGCCGGCCGACGAGCTGGCGGTGAACGACACGGTGGACGCAGTGGGCTTCGATTTCGTGCGCCGGCCAGAGCTGGAGTACGAAGCCGGCGCGAACAAGCGCAACGGTAGTCTGATTAAGGAAGGCTTCATTAAGATCAAGACCTTCAAGAGCGAAGCGGTTGTGCGCGAACCGATGCGCAAGAAGGGAAACCGCGAAACATTGTCGATGGTAATGTTGGACTACGACTTCGATAGTGAGTCCGACGTGTTTGCTTTTGACGCGGTTTTCTACGCGGAAGCCATTGAGAGGGCCAACTGGGAAGTGCGCTTTCCCGTCGACGCCATCGGGGATCAGGTCATGGCGGTGTTTGTGGATATTTACGGCAACGAAGCGCGCGAGGTGATTTCAGCCATGAAGTTCGGCGTCGCTAAAGCGAAGGCGGCGGCAAAGCCTGCTATGAAAAAGAAAAAAACGAGAAAGTGATCCGATGACCACAAAAGGTGATCGTCGCACATTCCGAAACGAAGACCTTGTTCTGAAGGTCTCTGAGAATATTGATACGGCGAAGTGGGACGAGTCGAAGTACGAGGCGTTTGTCGATGAACTGTGTGGCTATCGGGAATACCAGAAGGACGCGATTCGGACGACGCTGCGATACCTGCTTGGAGGGAAGTACGGCGATCTTCGCGCCCTTGCGAAGGAGAACTTCGAACAGAACACAGAGCTGCGAGAGCGATACGGCTCGTGGGCAGCGATGGAGCGCCAGCTTCAGCTACCCGATCAACTCAGCTGTTCCTTGGATCAGGCCACCGGGACCGGCAAGAGCTACGTGCTCTATGGAGTTGCAGCGATTCTGCTGGCCGAAGGCGCTGTAGAGCGTGTGCTCGTTCTGTGTCCGTCCAACACCATTGAGGATGGGCTCCTGAAGAAGTTCAAGGAGCTTGCCAGCAATAGCGATCTGCGGGATGCACTGCCACTTAGCGCCAGGGTTGCCACGCCGAGGATTATCAACGCGTCCGAAAGCATCGTGGACGGTTCGATCTGCGTGGAGAACTATCACGCCATCCTGAAGAACGTGAGGTCCTCCATCCGGGAGAGCCTCAAAGGCAAGGGCGCGCGAGTCGCTGTGCTCAATGACGAGGCCCATCATGTGGCCAACGAGTCAGGAAAGATCTCCAAAAAATGGAAAGAGTTTCTCCACGATCCTGACTACGGGTTTCGATTCGTCGTTGGGGTGTCGGGCACTTGCTATGTGGGAGATGACTATTTCGCCGATGTCGTTCACCGCTACTCGCTTCGCCAAGCTATCGAGGAGAAATTCGTCAAGAAAGTGGAGTATGTGGACGAGCTTCCGGCCGCTGCCGACAATCCCGAAGAGAAATGGCAGCTTATCTACAACCGGCACAAGGACTGGAAGAAGAAACTCAAGTCCCGCGGCATTCGCCCGCTGACCATTGTCGTGACAAAGGCTATTGCTGACGCGGAGCGGGTTGCCGGAGAGCTGCAGGACTTCCTAGAGGAATGGGAGCAGATAGGCGCGGGCCAGGCCGAGGCGAAGGTTCTTTGTGTCACCTCAGCGGCCAAGCACCAGCCCAACGTGGCCAAGCTGCGGACAGTTGATAGCCCGGCGAGCAAGGTGGAGTGGATCGTTTCGGTCTCAATGCTGAGCGAGGGCTGGGACGTAAAGAATGTGTTTCAGATCGTGCCGCATGAGGAGAAAGCGTTCAACAGCAAGCTTCTGATTGCACAGGTGCTCGGCCGTGGCTTGCGCCGTCCGGATGGATGGAAAGGGGAAGAGCCGATCGTGACGGTCTTCAACCACGATGCGTGGTCGGGTCGGATCAAGCATTTGGTGAACGAAGTGCTCGAAATTGAACGTCGCCTGACCTCAACGGTGGATCAAAGATCGTTTTTCAACTTCGAGCTGCACCATCTCGACTACACGCGCTCCGAGGACGCAACGGAGTATGCAAAAAAAGGCGAGTACAAGCTCTTTGAAGAGGGTTACGTTGACCTTCCGACGCAGGTTGAGGCCGAGGACGTGACCGTTGGGTTTGAGCGGGCTGTCACCGGAGAGCACGTCAAGTTCAAGACCACGATCCTGCACAAGACCTGGACCGTGGAAGAAGTCGCGGAGCAGATGTTTCAGAAGCTCAAGTCGATTGACGAAGAATCGAAAGACGCCGACGACCCGGAGGATCGCACGAGCTACGCGAAGCGGTTTCCGCTCGATAAGTGCGAGGAGATCGTGAGGGCTTCGCTGAAGCGCGCTAAGATTAAGAGCGAGAAGATCACCGATGACAATCGCCAGAAGTTTTGGCAAGCGCTCGGCACTCTCCGGCGCAAGACAGCGAAACGCGTTGTCTACAAGCTATCGCCTAAGGCGCTGGTTCTGATGAACACGGCCAATCGGCAGGACGAGAGTTGTAGCGCTGCGGAGTTGCGTCGGGGATCGAAGACCGTCTTCTATGCGCCCGGATGCGAAGCGACACTGGTTGATGACCAAAGGGAGTTCTTCCGCGAGGTGGAGGACGAAGACGGGGACTTCGTCAACGGCCGCGTCGTCGTCGAAACATCAGTCGATTTCAAGACGCCCGCCAACATCGTCATTGCAGACGCCACCCCTGAACGGAAGTTCGTTCGTGAACTGACCGGCCGAGAGAATGCGCTGAAGGTCGACGCGTGGCTGAAGAATACGCCGATGAGCTTCTATTCAGTCGAGTACGCATGGAAGAAGCGTAACAAGCCCAAGCGCGGTGAGTTCAGCCCGGACTTCTTCATTAAGCAAGGAGAGAGTGTGTTCGTTGTTGAAGTTAAGGGCGATGAAGAGATCAGTGATCCTGCGGCTGACAACGTCAAGAAGCACGAGTACGCCACAGAGCACTTCAAACGGCTGAACAACTGGCTCGAAAAGGAGAAGATTCCAACGCGCTATCAATTCAACATGATTTCGCCTAAGAGCTACAACGTCTTCTTTCAGAAACTTCGGAACGGGGGGCTAGCGGGTTTCCGGTCCGAGCTCGACGTGGGGGTGGCGGGAGCCGGGAATACTGGCGCCACAATACTTAACTCGTGAAGCATCGAGGGGCAAGGGAAGGTGCCAGACACCGGGGGACAGGCACTTGGCTCCAAATAGTTCCGCCTAGCTGATCTGGGCTGGCACATTTGAAGCCTCTAGGGTCTCCAAAGTTTGTGGGGGTTGAGATTTTCTACAATAGCGTAGCAAGAACAGCGAACTTCCGAACTGACCAATTGTTAGTAAAGGGGGGTGATATGAATGCCAAGACTTCCTAGCAGTGCTGTGCAACCTCACGAAGAAGAGCTGACTGCTCGATTCACGGAGCAAGCGGAATACATTTCTTCAGAGAATTTGCTCAGGTGGAGCTATGAACATCCTAAGGAAGAGGAGTACATACGAAAGCTGTCCGGAGCGGGAGCAAAGCTAATTACCGGACCTAGAGGTTGTGGGAAAACAACCTTGATGCTCAAGACATACCAGAAACTTCTCAATACTAAGAAGGAAACCGCACTGCCGATCTATGTGAACTTCAAGACTTCCCTGAAACTCGAGCCGCTCTATCGTAGTAATGCAAATGCTGTTTTCTGGTTTAACCAATGGCTTCTATTTAAGATTTATCGGGGACTATACACAACGCTTGATGATCTAGGTAGTCAGTTAGCAAGGCCGTTGCGTTATCCGAAGGAGAGAATTGAGCAAGTTCTTAGCTTTCTAGAGCTAGGGAACGTAGACCTTCCTGACTTGAGCCAGAATCCGCTATCCGTCCCTCTACTTGAGGAGGAACTCGCTCACGTTATTCAAGTTATGGAGAAACCCAGAGCCGTACTATTGCTTGATGACGCGGCGCATGCTTTTTCCTCGGAACAACAGCGGGATTTCTTTGAGCTTTTTCGGCAACTAAAAAGCCGGCTGATTGCACCTAAAGCAGCCATCTATCCTGGCGTTACATCTTATGCGCCGACGTTTCATGTCGGACATGACGCGGAGGAGATGAATGTATGGCTTGAGCCGGAAGCCCAGGAATATTTGAACTTCATGAAGTCCCTTTTAGAGAAACGGTTGCCTGATGAACTTTTCAACAGATTGAGCAGCAATCAAAAGCTGCTCGAGCTCTTGTGCTACGCCGCATTTGGCATACCCCGGGCTCTCCTTAACATGGTTCAAGATCTCCTTATCGAGAATTCTGAGAAGCTTGATATGTCTAGCCGAAGCATATTTAAGGCGATTGCAGGCAACTTCTCAAGTACCAGAAAGATATTTCTTTCATTGAGGTTCAAACTCCCAATGTACAGCAAGTTCATCGACGTTGGCGAGTATGCTCTTTCGAGGATGATCGACACCATAAAGGAATTCAATAGAGGACAGGAGATCGAAGAACAAAGTGTAACAATCGGAATCAAAATCCCGCTAACAGCAGAATTTAAGAAAGTGTTGGGGTTATTCCAGTACTCCGGTCTGCTCTTACCGAAGGGTAGTATTAGTCGAGGGGAAAAGGGGGTATTCGAGTTATTCGCTATTCATTACGCGGGTTTGATTAAAGACAACGCAATGTTAGTTCGGAAGGCAAAGAACCCTGCTCTTATATCGCAGGCGCTTGGGCGTAGGCAAGCGCATCAATTTACAAGGATCACTCCGGACAAACTTATACCAAAAGATATAGAGCTCGTGTTGTCTCTTCCGCCGTGTGAGAAGTGCGGAGCTCCTCGAATTAGTGATTCGGCCAAGTTTTGTCCCCAGTGTGGGGCGCAACTCCGCGCAGCCTCGACCTTTGAAGCTCTTGTTAGGAGTGATATTAGTCAGCTTCCATTGACACCTGAACGCGTCTCAACGATCAAGCAGCGCTCTAACATCCGCACAGTCAAAGATATCCTCATTGACTCTGATTTTAGAGAATTGAGGAGTGTGCCTTATATCGGGCCCATCTGGTCTCAAAGAATCCTATCATATGCCGAAGAATTTATTGCAGGCTAAGTCGTACTGGTTGGGGAGTGTCAGCCAACCACCACAGGCAGCGGCAATCGATGACGTGGTTAATTACGTACGACCAATCCGGTTACGCGCCAGCTCACCTATTGATAAGTTCTATCAAGATAGGGGTGGCCTGATCAAGCTAGCACAGCAATCTTTGCTAACTCAAAATCCTAACCTGGGTCCTTTAATTCTCGTTGGGATTATCTCAGCAACTGAAAATTACCTTCGATCGATATTTTCACGCATCTTACAAATATGCCCTGTCTGCCGGCGAGTATCGGCTACAAAGAACATGGAGCTTGGATCTGTTTTTTGGCACGCTGGGGTTGAAGTTGAGAGGGGAGCTTTTGAGCATTTGTCCTTCTCGAGCTCTGATGAAATCAAACGAACTGCTAAGAATTTCTTAGATTACGAGATTAGGGAAGGCAGCTCAATTGCTGGTGCGTTGAAGGCTTTTAACGATGTTTGTGAGTTAAGGCATTGCATTGTACACTCCCATTCTTTGGTTTCTGGAAAGAACGCTATCCGACTGAATATCCGAAGACTCGGTTCAAACATGGTGGTAAATCTCGGTGTAGATCAACTTCATGAATGCGCATTGATTTGCTCCAGCCTTGTTCAAAGTTTCAACATCGAGTTATTTAAGGAGATGTGTCAACGATGGGCGGTGGATTGGAGGCAACCGAAAACTAGGAACTACGGAAATAGAACGGAACTATTTGACCGAATCTGGAATATATTTCGTTCGAAGAATGATGTCAATCTAGGGATCGTTGGCAGTAGGCTATCCCAAAACGGGTGTCGGAAGCTTGTTGAGCAAACGTATAGGAAGTAATAAAGACTCCGCACCGAATCACGTCAGAAAACCCGTACCGGGTTCCGAAGGGACACGTTGAGGGAAGCGCAGGGGGAAAACTTGAGACCTCCTACGTCGGCCTGCCTAGCTGATCTGAGCTGGCACGTTTGAACCGTTCCTCCAATTTAGCACACCATGAAACTCTGTAAGTTCAACGCTAAGTTGACTTCTTGGAAACCGCTGATCGAGGCTTGGTGGGATGTAATGGACCACTACGTCAAGGTCAGCCGAGGTGACCTACCTTATTGGTGGAATGAAGCAGGGAATGTAAGCTTCCTCGCTGCCGCAGCATGGAAAATTGGAGGCGTTGCGATCCAAGAGTATTGTGTTGATCGTGGTCAGGAGCGTCCTTCAAAAGGCCGATCCGACCTTCGGCTCTACATTCCCAACTTTGAATTGGAATGTGAAATGGAAGCAAAGGTGAGCTGGGCCACAGGTCTGGACATGGCCCTCAAGGATGTTCGCGCGTCGATTGATCAAGCGAGCGGGCAACTCAAAATTCTCCGGAAAGATTCGTACAGAGCCCCAGTTGGCATTGCACTTTGCTTTGTCTGTCCCATGGTTCGGTCATCTCTTGATGGGCAGCCTATCTTTAAGGGCCTACTCCATGCTTTTGAAAGCGAGAGAGGAGCAGATCCTGTTTTTCTAGCTGTTTACGAACCACCGGTTGGCGTGCAGCTCGAGGACGAAGACAGAACGTACGGAAAATGTTTTTACCCAGGTGTGGCATTGTGGGGTCAAGTCGTATGGGGTGTTGAAGAGAGCCTTAGGGAAAACTCAGAGGCAGCCCAAATAGTCCCGCCTAGCTGACCCGGGTAAGAGGCTGGCCGTTGATGAGCCTCCGGCGGCGCCTGCGGTAGACCAGGAAGTGCGGAATTATCCCGATAAGACAGCAAGGCAGGAAATAGAATGTGGTGGCAAGACCTTTGGACCTACATTTGGGCAGTTGCTTGGAACCTTATCTTCGCTATCCCTGCCATTCTGTTTGGTTTAGACCGCGCTGTTCAGGTTTGGGATCCTCTGTACAGGGAATGGCGCAAAACCAACGATCACCCGGTGATGCGCCTAGCCCCCCGCTTGCTCCTGCTGGTCGGCTTCATTATTTCCAGCTTTATCGTTTTCCACAAAGCTAAAAGTGAAACGAGGCAAATTCGGATAGATTATGGTGCCGCGCAAGAACACCGCGTGGCAATCAAAATAAAGCTAGACCAACTTCAAGGTGATGTGACGGCATGGCTCATGGAAGGCCAAGAAATCAAGACTGAGGAAACATTCCAAGCCTTTGCCAAAAGAGTAAATGCTTGGGTTACAGAAACTTCTCAATGGATTGAACAGAATCTTGGCGCTAGCAGACGCAACGAATTTGATGCTGCCTCAGGACCGGAACACAACATACTGGAAAATTCTGCTCACAATGCTTTTCTGACGAAACTCGCTCATCGTGGACATACGATACAACAATTTATCCTCTTAGATGTTTGGGACGACGCTCGACGCAACGTCCAATGAGCCACGCCCCTATTGCGTCACTCACCAAAACCCAAGCCCGACGCGTCCTAGAACGCGCCTCCGCTGGCCTCAAAGGGTGCGTTGCCTCCAATGCCGTTCAGAGCGTGTTAGCCGCGTCCAGGGAGGTCGTGAATCCGTGGACACATTGACTTATTTCGGGGATAGAGGCCACCGAAACTCGGTGCCGGCCTCAGTAGTCCCGCCTAGCTGATCTGGGCCCGCGAAGCGCAATCGCCGACCGGTGCTCTTACCCAAGCAAAAGGCCCTTCGCTACGCAACCGGTCAAAAGCCTTTTGGAAAATACAATCTCCATGCGCGCGAATATTCCTTGTCTTGCATGTTATGTAACAGGTAGAAATCATATTTCATCGGAAGGGTTTTGAATGGCGCTAAAGACGGTTCTGGAAATACGCCAGTCCGTTCCAGGTAAAACCCGATAGCCTGATGATACGGGTAAACATAGTCTAGATGCTTTAGCGTTGTCACAAGCTTATCGATTGAAAGTTGCTTGGCAGATAATCGGTACGCTTCGAGCACTGCAGACGGTCCCCCAGAGTAGGCGGGCCTAACGGTGATATCAATTAATGTGCGTTCGAGGTTAGTCACCCTCAGGCGTTCCTCAGATGGTCCTTGAATTTCTACGACACCCTCAGCCCCCGTAAACATCCCGTTGAGGATGCATACCCTGTGATTCTTGTACGTGGCAACCCTTGTCGAAATTCGCGGCTTGAGTTCAAAGGCCAGGTTCATTCGCGACTGCTCAAGCTGGCCCGAGCGAGGCTTCTTAGGTTGTTCGATGTTCAGGTAAGTTGTTTCTGGGCTTTGTTTGGTTAAGTTGTGGAGGCGCATCGCAGAGTGGTGAGACAAATAGCCATTTCGGTTGATAGAAATAGCAATCTCATAAAGTGTGGGCTTGTTCCAAAGATACCGGGTTTCTGTCCGATGGGGGAAGGCAAGGGCGATCTTCTGTATTCCCACCTCCTGAACTAGAAACGCTAGAAACTGTGGGAGTGTCATGCTCTTTGGTAAACTCCACCTGCGTCTTTGTGAGGTGAGAAATTGAAGAAGGTCTTTTTGCATGAACACCTTTTGTGGCTGTGCATTCAGGTGAGCGAGGATGTTAGGTTTAAGGATCTGTGTACGCATGGTGTCGTCAACAAGGTAATGCTGTATATATACAGCATTACCTTTATGGCGATTACTATAACATATGGTGCCTGTGGGTGATGTATATATACTTCACCCACAGGAGTCATTCTTGCATTCTCCGAAAATTTGGGAAAACCACCAGAATGATGGCACATGTGTTATACTATATATTGTAAACGTGCTCTGTAGAGGCACTAATGGATGTTATAAAGTAACTTATTGCTTGACTATAGCATATTCTATATGCAAAATATGCCCTTGGAGGGCACGCTATGCTAACACAAAGTCTACCGACAATGGGTACGCAGGCGGCCACGTTAGTGACGCGGCTCTACGAGCAGAACCGTCCTATCTTCCGTGTTGAGGACATCCGGAATCTGACGGCACTCTCTAGTGTCTCCGCGCGAAGTTTTGTCCGCAAGCTTGTAGATCGGGGCGTGGTCACACGACTCAAACCAGGCCTCTTCGTGCTGGTGCCTTTGGAGCTGGGACAAGCGCGGGAATATATGGGCAACCCGTTCGTCATCGCCCGCGAACTCATGCGGGACAAGGACTACTATCTCTCCCACGCTACCGCGATGGAGCTCCATGGCATGCTGACTCAGCCGCAGCTGGTCGTGATGGTCAGCACGCCCGTCTTCCGGCGTCCCATCACGATCCTGGGAGTGCCGTTCCGGTTCATTCACTGTCAGCGCCGGCATCTCTTCGGGCTTACCGAACACTGGGTGACCAAGCAAGACCAGGTCCGCGTGAGCGATCCAGAGCGCACGATTATTGATGGGCTCAAGCAACCCGAGCATTGCGGAGGTGTGACCGAAGTCGCCAAGGGTCTCTGGATGCGTCGACAGGATCTGCACGTTGACAAGCTTCTCGAGTATGCAAAGCAGCTCGGAGTCGGCGCGGTGACCCGGCGACTCGGCTTCCTGTTGGAGACCTACGAGATGGCACCGGCGCCGGAGCTCGACCGGCTGCGGAGCGGGCTAACAGCGACCTACGTCCGGCTCGATCCCGTCTTGCCAGCCGCCGGGAAACGTCTTCGGAGATGGCGCCTGCAGTTGAATGTGGATCCAGAAGAGCTTCGGGCCGTGGTGCAGACCTAACCGATGATCCCGCAGCGGGACCTTTCCTTATTGTCCAATCGACTTGCCAAGCAGGGCAGTCGGCGCATCCCGGAGACCGTCCTGGAGCGCGACTACTGCCTTTCGTGGTTCCTGGTTGGGCTCTCCCGCACCGGGCTGCGTGACCGGCTGGCATTCAAGGGTGGGACGGCGCTTAAGAAGTGCTACTTCGGGGACTACCGCTTCTCAGAGGATCTGGACTTCACGCTGACCGCAGAGACCTCGTGGGAGGAGCTTGAACCGGGCCTCGCCGCAGCCTTCAAGGAAACACACCAAGCCTCCGGTATCGTCATCCGTCTTGACCACGTGGATCGTCAGGCACATGCGAACAGCCACACGTTTTACCTGGCCTACGACGGGCCGCTACCCAGTGGGCCTGGGAAGAGCATCAAGACCGACGTCACCATCCGAGAGCGCATCGTCTTGCCCCTCGAAGAGCGCCCAGTGCTGCGCGGATACGACGAGTACCGTGATTTGCCGCAGGATGGCCGGATCCGGGTCTACTCCCTAGATGAGGTGGCAGTCGAAAAAACGGTCGCGCTCATGGACCGGGCCCGAACCGAGCCGCGCGATCTCTATGACCTGTGGTTCCTCACAGCCAACGGCCATGTGCGCCTGCCCGATCTGCTGGATCACGTTGCGCAGAAGCTGGAGTTCCGGGGGCTGACGCTGGCACAGGTGAGCCAACAATTCCTCACCAAGGAAGCACGCTACAAGAAACTCTGGCAAATTCGACTCGAGGCCCAACTAGCCGAGCTGCCGGAGTTTAATGGGGTGTACCGCGCGGTCCAACGCGCCCTTCGGCAAGCGGGGTTCTTCAAATAGGGGACATGGTCCGCTTCCTGCGGCGCTTGTGGTAGACCAGGAAGAATGGGTCAAGTAGAATCAGGTGAGGCGGCTGCTCGGTAGCCTCTTCCATATCGGGGTCCCAAGGAAGGAGCCTCTGTTGGCGCTCCAGGCTGGCGTTGGACCCCATTTTCTTTGTGAAGCCGTGTCTAAGCCACCCATAAATCATATGGCAGAAAAGCCATACTCAGTGTATACTTGCTTTGTCCATGATTCGGTTTGAATGGGATGCTAGCAAGAGTCATGAAAACCAAGCCAAGCATGGCGTTTCATTCGAATTGGCCCAATACGCTTTTGCTGATCCGCGGCGTGTGATCGCCGAGGATCTGGAGCATAGTGGCAGTGAGAAGAGATATTATTGTTTCGGACGGGTGGGTGAGGGTAGCTTAACCGTGCGTTTTACTTATCGGGCCAACAGCATCCGCATCATCGGCGCGGGCTACTGGCGGAAAGGGAAGAAGATCTATGAAGCGCAAAACTAATTACACAAACGAATCTCTTGGAAGACTTAAGGTGATCAAGGACTTTTTACCAGCCCCTGACAAGCTGATATTTAAGGAAGAGCCGATCAAAGTCACGATGGTGCTCAGTAAATCCAGCGTGCAGTTCTTCAAGAAAACGGCGCGCAAACAACATGCTCCTTACCAAAAACTCATTCGTACACTTTTAGATACCTACGTCGCGCTATACGCGGCATAGGTGAGTATCAGGCCTCAAGGCTGTAGTAGAAAACCGAAGTGGTTTCCAGGAACCGATTAATTAACATCAAGATGGCTTCACTGGCGGTGGTCTAGCTTCCACGGAAGCGCACCAGCGCTTGAACTCTCGCAGAAAAATACCCCACGACTCTTCCGGAGAAGTTCTAACGTCGTACACTCGCTCACCCCATTTTTTGTTTTGAGGGCTTCGCGAAATTCACTTGTCATCGAGCGGCTCATAGGGCGAGCACTTCCTGCCATTGTTCGCTGTGATATCATACGAACGCTATCGCCACTGCGTGTTTGCGCTGAATTTGCTATTTTCGATAGCGCCGTCTACCCATTTTGCTCGTTGCATCGTCCGGCTGATTCGGCTACACTAGTGATACACAAAAGATACACCACATGTATCAGCCCACGTACACCATCACAGAGCTTCTGCTCGCTCGAATCAGCGAAGCTGAAACACTCCGAACGAAAATCCAGACTGCCCCGATCCAGGTGGCCTGGCTGGAGAGCATCCGGTTAGACGCGCTGGTTCGGCGCGCCCACTTTTCCACCGCCATCGAAGGTAATCCACTGACCCTTCCTGAGGTTGAAGCGTTGGCGGGCGCCAAACAGGTCTCAGCCACCAATCGGGCCAGGCGGGAGGTCCTCAACTATTTCGCGGTGCTGCGCTGGATCGCGCGCCAACCGCAGGGAAAGCAGATCACGGTGGATGGAATCCTACGGCTCCATCGGCTCGTCACGACCGGCTTGCTGCCGTCTACCCAAGTCGGAGCGTTCAAGCGGTCGCGCAATGTCATCATGTCAGCCGGCCGCGTGGTGTACGAGCCGCCGGGCCCTGGGGCGGCTGCGCCTGGTACCGAGGCGCTAGTCCAGTGGCTTGAGCGGACCACTGACGCCGCACACCCGATCATTGCCTCCGCGTGCGCTCACTATGAGATCGCACGGCTGCACCCGTTCCTGGACGGCAACGGGCGCGTGGCGAGAGCCCTCGCGACCTGGGTGTTGTATCACCGAGGCTTTGACACCCAACACCTGTTTGCGGTGGACCAATCTTTCAAGGAGGATCACCAGGGGTATTACCAAGCACTCCAACGGGTCCATAAAGAAAATGAGGATCTGACGTCATGGCTTGAGTACGTTGCCCTGGCGGTTCTGGACACGCTGGGCCGCACGTCCCAACGGATTGAACAGCTCGCCCTTCCTCCGTCCGCTAAAGGACTCTCGCTGACCCGGCAGCAGGAGCGGCTCCTGCTCGCACTACGCGGAAGGCAGGGCATGACGGTCGAAGAGCTGCAGCGCTTGCTTGGGGTCGAGCGGGTGCAGGTCTATCGGGTCCTGCGCCCTCTCGTGAGCAAAGGGGTTGTCGACAAATCGACGACACGGCCCGTCGTCTATCGCTTGGCATCAGAACGCTGAGGCGTGCGCCGGCGTCTCCGGTAGACCACGAAGCGCGGGATGAGTAAGATCATATGAGGCGGCTGCTCGGTGGCTTCCTCCAGGTCCGGATCCCAGGATAGGGGCCTCTGGTGGCGCTCGCGTCTGGAGTTGGACCCCACTTTTCATACTCGGCTGATTACCTAGAGAGTTCCGCCTCGCTGATCTGGGCGGGCACATGTGGAACATTTGCAAAGTTTGCGCCAGAAATACATGAGAAACTTTCGCCACGATTCCCATAGACCCTCGCGTCCATCTCCCCGGCCACCGCCTCGCGGTCCGGTGGATGAGGCCGAGCGCCGTTTCTTGAGTGCCACGGCAGTGGATCCGGCGCCACGCATCCGGCTGGAAGATGGCAGCCAGGAGCTCACCATGCGGGCAATGGATGTGATCTCCCCGATCGGCATGGGGCAGCGCGGATTGATTGTGGCGCCGCCCGGGAGCGGCAAGACAACCTTCCTCAAACACATCTGCCAGGCGGTGGCCAAGAGTCAGCCGCAAATGAAGGTCTACTGCCTGTTGGTCGATGAGCGGCCGGAAGAGGTGACCGACTTCAAGCGCAGCGTTCCCGCCGAGGTGCACGCCTCGTCATCCGATGAAACCTATGAGCACCACATCAAGATCGCGAGCGAACTGATGCGGCGGGCGGTGCGCGAGGCCGGGGCAGGCGAGCAGGTGCTGGTGGTGATCGATTCGCTGACGCGTCTGGCCCGGGTGCACAACGCCGAGCGGCACTCGAGCGGCCGCACGCTCTCCGGCGGGATGGATGCGCGGTCGATGGAAGTGCCGCGGCGCATCTTCGGCATGGCCCGGAAGATCGAACACGGCGGGTCGCTGGCGATTCTGGGCACCCTCTTGGTCGACACCGGCAGCCGGATGGACCAAGTGATCTTTGAGGAGTTCAAAGGCACCGGCAACATGGAAATCGTGCTCTCCCGCGAGATTTCCAATCAGCGCATCTATCCGGCCATCGACATCGCCAAAAGCGGCACCCGCAAAGAAGAGCTGCTCCTGGAGCCGAGCGAGCTGGAGTCGGTCAGGAGAATCCGCCGGGCGCTGGCCGCCTTAAGCCCGGTGGAGGCGGCGAAAGCCCTCATCACCCGCCTTCGGCAATACCCCACCAACAAGGCGCTGCTGCAAGCGCGATAGAGCCCCAGGGCCGGCACTGCCGCCCACGTTTCGCTGCCAGACCCTACCAACACGATCTCCACCAAGGGACGCCGGATCGTCGCCGCAGGCCAGGTAGGAGCTCAACTGGTATATCCAGAGTGCCGTAGTATCAACTCCTTGAGACGTACTGCACTTTCGATATACCACTTCACGTGAAGCGATTATCAGGCGTAATCGCCTCATAGCATGAAGCGATTAATGAGGCGACCATGCCGGGGCCGGAGTGCCAGTGATGAGGGGAAGTGGATGTAGGTTCTTGACAGGTAGTGCATACCTAGTATATACTTCAATTACTGGGAGGTGAGAAATGAACACCGTGGTTCGGAAGCTTTTCAAGCATGGTCACAGCCACGCCATTACGTTGCCGAGGGAATTTGTCGCGACGATTAAGAACCGGGAAGTCATCTTGAGATACTCGCGCGAAGGGGTGCTGATCTCACCGAAATCCCGGCTTGATACGCTGGAGTCCGACCCGCTCTTTGTGACGTTTGTCCGGGCGCTCGGAGCGGACGCGATGAAGCATCCGGAGAAACTGCATGACCCAGCCGACGCGTGGAGTCCTGAGGTGGTCAAGCTCTTCAGCGAAATGGCCGATGACGACGAAGCATGACTATCTGCTGAAGGCCCATGATCTATTCTTCCAGAGAACGGTCGCATTGAATCGGGAAATCGAGGCTCTGAGCAAGACACTAGATCGCGGGGCCTTAAAGCAGCACGAGACCGTGAAGTTAGCCAAGAGGGTCTACGAAGCGACGCTCGACATCATTCCGCAGGATCCCAACCACCCGTCCTATCGACTCAATAACGAGCTGAGAAAGTATCGGCGTTACAAGCAGGGTTTATCGCGTTACCGATTGTTCTTTGCATTCTCCAGTACGCCAGAGATTATCTTGTATCTCTATTTGAACGACAAAGGCAGTCTGCGCAAGGAAGGGGACAAGCACGATCCCTATCAAATCTTTGCGCGCTTCGTCAGTCAGGGGAAAGTGTCCCATCATCCTGAGGATCCGCGCATTCAAAAGTGGGTCAGAGAATTTCCGGGCACCTGAAGCATCGTGGGAGCCTCAGTCGCGGCTCTAGACGACCTGCTCGACTTCACGCAAGCCGCTAATGAGCTTCCGGCGGCGTCGGCGGTAGACCGCTGAGCAGGCTCTGGTGGCGCTGGATCGCCGCCCTGACTTCTTCCTGCTCCTTGCGCCAGGCCTTGTGGTTCTCACGCCAGAAATCCTCCCCCATCTTGCCATCCAGCTTGTCCAGGTAGTATTTGGTCTAACCGGCGCTGAAGTGGCTCGTAGCGGGCGTGTAGGCCTGCCTCTTGAGCAAACATGATATAGATCATAGACACACTTAGGCGGGAAAACGTAGACTACTTCAATTCAACGGCCTCGCTTTAGGTGCTTTCCAGCAAGGATATTAAATGGGTCTGCTAACCGGTGAAGTGATGCGTTGTTGCCGGCTACGCCAATCAGAGATGGGCAGATTGCGCACGCGCCTTTGTTTTTTGGCGGTGTGCGTTATCGCTTTTAGCTCGGGCGCCGGCAATGCCTCTGCGGCGCGGGGCAAGAAGCAGCAGGCCGAGGAAATCGTGTGGCCTGCGCCGCCGGAAACGCCGCGCATTAAATTTCTCGGGTTGCTGCGCAACCAGGACGATCTGCGCGTGCTGCGCAAAGGCAGGAGTGCCGGCGAGTGGCTGAGCGAGTTTTTGCTCGGGGGCAAGACGGTGCCGAACTCCCTGCAACAGCCCATGGGCCTGGCTTTATCCCGGGATGGCAAGCGCTTGTACGTGGCTGACTATGCCAAGCCCGAGGTGCTGGTCTTTGACTTCACCACCAAGCGGGTGACGCCGCTGGGCGAGCGGGGCAGCGGCTGCCAGGCGCCGCTCGGGATTGCCGTGGACGGCCAGGATAACATCTACGTGGTCGATTCGACGCCCAAAGTCATCCGCGTCTACGATGCGAAGGGGGCGGCGGTGCGCGCCATCACCTATGAAGGGTTTGAGCGGCCCACCGGCATTGCCATTGATGCCGGGCGCAACCG
>JAGVGS010000209.1 GCA_020057015.1 Candidatus Omnitrophota bacterium
AACCCCAGACCGTGGAACTCCGCGGCGACCGTGTGGCCCTCGTCCACCTTATTGACGACGAGCAGGATCGGCTTGGCGCGCTTGCGCAGCTGCTCGAGCAGCAGCTCATCGGCCGGCAGCAGCCCGGCCTGCGCGTCGCAGATCCACAGTACGAGGTCGGCTTCGCGCAGCGCACGGTCGATCTGGCCCTGCACCGCTTGGGCCAGCGGGGTGGCCGGGTCCCACTCCACGCCCCCGGCATCGATGAGGGTGATGGCTTGCCCGCGCCAAATGAGCGGTCCGTGCAGCCGGTCGCGGGTCGTGCCGGCCACCGGCGAGACCACCGCTTGGCGGCGGCCGACGAGCCGGTTGAAGAGGGTGGACTTGCCGACGTTGGGCCGGCCAATCAGGGCCACGCGCAGCGAGGAGGGCATGGGGGTGTTTAGCCGAGGGCTTTCACGCCGGCCCGCATGTAACCGATGGCCGAGAGCGCTGTGAGGCTGGCTGCCAGCACGATCACCTGGTCGCGAAATCCGGCGCCTGCTAGCACGGAGATGATGACGGCCATTTGGGCCACGGTGGTGCATTTGCCGATCCAGCTGGGCCGCACCTTCACGTGGCCCTTGAGCGTGAAGAGGATCATCGTGCCGCCGACGAGGATGACATCCCGGCTGATGACGAGCAGGTTGAACCAGGCCGGAATGCGCAGCGCCTCTGGCAAGCCCTGGATGACCGAGCAGCTGATCAGCGTGCCCAGGATGAGGGCTTTATCCGCGAGCGGGTCCAGCCAGGTGCCCAGCTCGGTGCGCTGGTTCCAGCGGCGGGCCAGGTACCCGTCGATAGCGTCGGTCAACACGCCCAGGAGAAAGAGGCCCAGGGTGAGAAAGCGCAGCCCATCGCGGTCCGGGTGGTAGTAGACCAGGCTGGCCACGATCATCGGCACGAGCAGGAGCCGCAGAATGGAGACTTGATTCGCGAGCGTCATGCTATGGGCAGAAACGGTGAACCCCGGCTCGTGATGGACGAGCCGGGGTTGACCCAAGACTCCAGGTTACTCTTTGTAGCGTAGTTCCACGCCGTGGGTCGGGCAGTACTTGATGTCCTCGCTATAGAGCTCGCCGCCCACCGGGCAGAACTTGCTCTTCGCCGTGGCCACGGGGGTGGATTGCTGCTGGGCTCGCTGGTCCTTGTCTTCCAGCGCCTTGCCCAGTAAGCCGCCGCCCAGTGCGCCAAGGCCGGCGCCGATGACTGTGCCTGCCCCCGCATGATCGCTTTGGTTGCCGATGATCGCTCCGGTGCCAGCCCCGAGCAACCCGCCCAACACCGCGCCCTGGGTGGATTTGGATTGCGCCGCGGTGCCCATCGTCTCGCACCCCGCGAGCATGACCGCAAGCGCGGCCCATCCGGCAAGCTTCAATTGAGATGTCATCATAAATCCTCCTCTGTTGACCAGCCTGTAAAATGCGGTAATGGGTACTCTAACATGAAGGGGTGCCGGACGCAACCGCTGCTGCCTAGCGCAGCACCCGCAGCCGGTAATGCGGCCACACGGGCCAGAAGATGCACAAGGCCTTGCCGATCAGGTACTTGCGCGGGACAAAACCCCAAAAACGGCTGTCGTGGGAGGAGATGGAATTATCCCCCAGCACAAACAGCTGGTCGGCCGGCACCTGCACGACTTGGCCGGGCTGGCCGTAGGGGCCCTGGTTGAAATACTTGTTTTGGCGGAAAATTTCCAGGCGCTCCAGCGCCTGCCCGTTGACGTAGAGATGCCCCTCGCGGATCTCCACCGTGTCGCCGCCCAGGGCGACCAGGCGCTTGATAAAGGGTCGTTTGGGATTCTCGGGGTAGCGGAACACCACGATATCCCCCCGCTGCGGTAACTGGAAGCGATAGGTGAATTTCGAGACGAGAATGCGGTCGCGCTCAATGAGCGTGGGCCGCATCGACCCCGAAGGGATCTTGAAGGGCGCGATGATGAACGTGCGGATGATCAGGGCTAAGCCGATCGCCCACACCAGCGATTCGACGTTTTCCCGCAACGCGGATTTCTTGGTCGTAGCGGAGGGCTTGGTCGTCTCGGTGGCCATGGCTAGATTTTGAGGATCGCGAGAAACGCTTCCTGGGGAATTTCCACGTTGCCAAATTGCTTCATGCGGCGCTTGCCTTCCTTTTGTTTTTCCCATAGCTTGCGCTTGCGGCTGATGTCTCCGCCATAGCACTTGGCGGTCACGTTCTTCGCCAGGGCGCGCACCGTCTCGCGCGCGATCACATGGCTGCCCACGGCGGCCTGGATGGCCACCTCGAAGAGCTGGCGCGGGATGATCTCCTTCAGGCGCTCGACCAGCGCCTTGCCTTTGTCGTAGGCCTGCTCCTTGGCCACGATCGAGGAGAGCGGCTCGCAGATCTTGCCGTTGAGCATGATATCCAGGCGCGCGAGATGGGCCGGGCGGTAGCCGATGAACTCGTAGTCGAACGAGCCGTACCCGCGCGTGAGTGATTTGAGCTTGTCATAGAAGTCGATCAGGATCTCGGCCAGCGGCATCTCGAAGACGAGCTTGGTGCGGGTCTCGCTGAGGTACTCGGTGGACTTGTAGACGCCGCGCTTTTGAATCGCCAGGTCCATGAGCGGGCCTTGGGTCTCGGCGGGCGCGAGGATGACGGCCCGCACGAAGGGCTCGGCCACGCTCTCGACGGTGCCGGCCTGCGGTAGGTCCGTGGGCCGGTGCACTTCGATCAGCTGCCCGCCGCGCTTCTTCACCTGGAAAACGACGCTCGGGGTGGTTAAGACCAGGTCCACGTCGTATTCCCGCTCGAGGCGCTCCTGCACGATTTCCATGTGCAGCAGCCCCAAAAAGCCGCAGCGAAACCCCTGCCCCAGCGCGTCGGAGTGCTCGGGCTCAAAGAGAAATGCGGCATCGGTGAGGGCGAATTTTTCCATCGCCGCGCGCAGCGTCGTGAGCTCCTGCGCGCTCGCCGGGTAAATCCCGGCAAAGACCATGGGCTTCAGGCGCTTGAAGCCCGGCAGCGCCGCCGGGATCGGCCGCTGGGTCTCGGTCACCGTATCGCCCGGGCTGACATCATGCGGGTCGCGGATGTTGGCGGTGAAGAAACCCACGTCGCCGGCATGCAGCTCCTCGACCGGCTCCGGGGTGGGGACCATGATCCCCAGCTCCTGCACTTCAAAGCGCCGGTGATTGGACATGAGGGTGATGAGCGACTTGGCGCGCAGGGTCCCGTGGATCAAGCGCACGAACACGATGACCCCCTTGTAGGAATCAAAGCTGGAGTCAAAGATCAGCGCGGCCAGCGGGGCTGCCGGGTCGCCGCTGGGCGGGGGCACTTCATGGACCACGCGCTCGAGCATTTCGTCGATCCCGACCCCCTCCTTCGCACTCACGAAGGTGATGGGGACCTCCGTATCCTGCATCAGCGTCATGATCTCTTCGGCCACGCGTTCAGGCTGGGCGCTGGGCAGGTCGATCTTATTCACGACCGGCACGATCGTCAGCCCCCGGTCTTTGGCGAGCATGAAGTTGGCGACGGTCTGCGCCTCGACCCCTTGCGCGGCATCCACCACGAGGATCGTGCCTTCGCAGGCCTGCAGGCTCTTGGTGACCTCGAAGGAAAAATCCACGTGGCCCGGCGTATCGATCAGGTTGAGGCGATACGCCTGGCCGTCTTTCGCGTGGTACTGCAGGCGCACATAGGAGGCTTTGATCGTGATGCCGCGCTCGCGCTCCAGATCCATGTCATCCAGGAGCTGCTCGCGGAACTTGCGCTGCTCGACCGCGCCGGTGGTCTGGATGAGGCGATCCGCCAAGGTCGACTTACCATGATCGATGTGAGCCACGATGCAAAAGTTGCGGATCAGGCCTAGGTCCATCGGCCCTGCGGGCAAGCCGCTGTGCTCAAACACCTCGCTGCCGCTCGGAACTCGCACAGCAGCTTCCCTCCGGGCCGCTGGCCCATGTCAAACTCCTTTGGCGAGAGAGACGCCGAAGTCGAGCAGCTTGGGTAGGGCGGCCTTTTGCGGGGTTTCGGCATACACGCGCACGATAGGCTCGGTGCCGGAGCGGCGAAACAGCAGCCAGCTCTCGTCGCGGCCGATCAGCTTGACGCCGTCCATCGTATTGACCTGGGCCACCGCTACCCCGGCCATCTGCGACGGCGCTTGGGCTTGCAGCCGCTCGAACAAGCCGTCGACCTGCTCCATGCGCAGGTGCAAATCGCGCCGCCCGTACCACCAGCGGCCGTATTTTTTCTGCAGCTCGCCCAGCAGCTTGGTCAGCGACTGGCGCCGGGTGGCGAGGGCTTCGACCAGCAGCAGGCCGTTAGCGATGCCGTCGCGCTCCGGGAGATACCCCTTCAAGCCGATGCCGCCGGACTCTTCCCCGCCGATCAGCACGTCGCGCTGGAGAATGCGCTTCGTCACGTACTTGAAGCCCACCGGCGTTTCGAGCAGCTCCAGCCCCAGGTCCGCCGCAAGCCGGTTGATCATCATGGTGTTCGAGACGGTCTTGATGACCGCCCCTGTGGCATGGCGGCTCTTCACCAAGTGCAGCAAGAGCACGCACATCACTTGGCCCGGATTCAGCCACGTGCCGTCTGGGCCGATGATGCCGATGCGGTCGGCGTCGCCGTCGTTGGCGATGCACACATCGCCGCGCATTTTCTTGACGGTCTTCGAGGCTTCCTGCAGGTTAGAGGCGATAGGTTCCGGCGCCTGGCCGCCGAACAGCGGGTCTGGCTCGGGGTGCAGGGTCGTGACCTGGCAGCGCCCGCCCTTGAGCAAGCCTTCGATGATGCGCCCACCCGCGCCGTGCATCGAATCGACCAGCACCGCTGCCTTCCAGCGCTTGATGGCGCGCAGGTCGATATAGTCGCGCAAACCCTTGAGGTAGTCGGGCATGAGGTTGACCGTCTTGATGTGGCCGGCGGCTGCGGCGTCTTCATAGTGCGCGCGCTTCAAGGGTTGCTTGCCGATCTGCTGCTCAATGGAGGCCACGGTCTCGCCGGTGGCTGAGCCGCCGTAGGCCTCCTTCACCTTCATGCCGTTGTAGAGGGCTGGGTTGTGGCTGGCGGTGATCATGATACCCATCGGCAGCTGGTGGGCCACGATATAGCGGCTCACGGCAGGGGTGGGCACCTGGCGGTCGGTCAACAGCGCCGTGATGCCGTTGGCGGCCAGCACTTCGCAGGCGGCCTTGGCGAAATAGTCAGAGAGAAACCGCGTGTCATGGCCAACCACCATCGTGGGACTAGGACCCGTTTGGGCCAACACATGCGCCGCAATAGCCTGCGTCACGGCTCGCACGTTCTCGGCGGTGAATTCCTCGGCCATCACCGCGCGCCAGCCTTCAGTACCGAACTTGATCGTCATGGGTTGCTCCGTAGTGACTCAATGGCTTGTTTGCAGGACGCGGCACGGAACACATAAGTGCCGGCGACGAACACATTCGCCCCGGCCTGGCGGCACAGCCGCCCGGTCTCGGCGTTGATGCCGCCATCTACCGACAGATCCCCAGCGTACCATTGCCGCAGCTGGGCCACCTTGGGCACGACCTCGGGGATAAACGCCTGACCCCCGAAGCCCGGCTCCACGGTCATCACGAGGACGAGGTCCAGTTGTGAGAGAAACGGCTTGAGCGATTCAGCCTTCGTGCGCGGACGCACCGACAAGCCCGCGCGCGCCCCGGCCGCCTTGATGTGGCGCAGCGCTTTCACGAGCTTCGCCGCTGTGGCCACGCCTTCGGCTTCGATGTGCAGGGTCAGCATCTCTGAGCCAGCATCGATGAACGACTGCGCGCACTGCTCCGGGTGGTCCACCATCAGGTGGATGTCCAGCGGCAGCTTGGTGCACTTGCGGATCGCCTCGACGATCACCGGGCCCATGGTGAGGTTGGGCACGAAATGGCCGTCCATCACGTCCACGTGAAGCCAGTCGGCCCCGCCCTCTTCGACCCGGTGGATCTCTTCGGCCAGGCGGCTGAAGTCGCACGCCAGCAAGCTCGGTGAAATAATGATGCGCGAGGCGGGCATCAGGCTCGGCCCTTGAGCCGGCACAGGGCGGCCAAGCCGCCGGCAGCGGCCTCTTCAATCGGGCCGACGACGGCCATCTGAAACGCCTCATCGACGAACAAGCGTCGGGCGACGCGGCGAATATCCGCGGCCTGCACCTGCTCCAGGTGCTGCAGCAGCCAGTCCGCATGCGCCACGCGCCCCACCGTCACCGCTTGCTCGCCCATCCACATCATATGATCCATGGTGTCTTCCAGCCCCATCACGAGCTGCCCGGCGTAATAGTCTTTGGCGCGCCGCAGCTCGGCGCGGCTCACCAGCTGGTGGCGCAGCCGGAACAGCTCGGCCACCACCGTCTGCACCGTGGCATGGAGCTTGCCGGCATCGCACCCGGCGGAAATGACAAAAGCCCCGGTGTCATGGAAGCGCTTGATCTGCGAGCCGATTTCATACACCAGGCCGCGCTTTTCCCGCACCTCGCGAAAGAGGCGCGAGGACATGTTCGCCCCCAGCAGCACGTGCAGCAGCTCGAGCGCAAAGCGGTCGGGGTGCGAGCGGGGTACGGCGTACACGCCCAGGCACAAGTGCGTCTGCTCGGTGGGCCGTTTCCAGATGCGTACCTGCGGGCGGTGGCGGGCGCGCGGCGCGGCCTGAAAGCGGCTGGCGCGTCGCGGCCGCAAACGGCCGAGCATCTGATGAATCTCGCGGCGCATGCGCTGCGGCTCAAAGGCCCCGGTCGCGGTCACCAACAGGTTGCGGGGCTGGTACATCGCGCGCCAGTAGCGCACCACCTCGGCGTGGGTAATGCGCCGCACGCTCTGCTCGGTGCCGGAGAGCAGCATCCCCAGCGGGTGGTTGGGCCAGAGCAGCTCATTAAAGAGATCGTGCACGAGCTGGCCCGGCGTGTCTTCGTACATGCGAATTTCTTCGATCACCACGTCCCGCTCTTTTTCCGTATCGCGGGGCATCAACCGCGGCTGCTTGACCATGTCGGTGAGCACATCCAGCGCCCGGTGCGCGTGGCGCTGCGGCACTTTGGCCATGTAGCAGGTGAACTCTTCGGCGGTGAAGCCATTGAGCGAGCCGCCCACGCCTTCGACGTGCTGCTTGAGCTGCTCGCAGCCGCGGCGCCGGGTGCCCTTGAAGAGCAGGTGCTCCAGCAGGTGGGAGATGCCGGAGAGCGCGGCCGGCTCATAGCGGCCGCCGGCCCGCACCCAGACCCCCACGGAGACCGAGGCCGCCTGCGGCATGGGCTTGAGCGCGATGCCCAGCCCGTTGGGCAGCTGGCTCAGATCATAGGGCGCAGGCGCGCGTTTACGCAATCGGGCGCTTCGCATCGAGATACTGTTGCAAAATCAGTTGCGCGGCGACTTGGTCGATCACGGATTTCCTTTTTTTGCGCGAGGCTCCGGTGGCCAGCAGCGCGCGCTCCCCTTGCACCGTTGTCAGGCGCTCATCGAGCAGCTGCACCGGCACGGCCAGTGCGCGCTGCAGTGCTTCGGCAAAATGCTGCACCTTCTTGGCTTGTGGGCCCTCCACGCCGGCCAGGGTCAGCGGTAAACCTAGCACCACCGCGCTGGCCTGATGCTCCTGCACGAGCGCTTGGATCGCCTGCACGTCCGCTTTCAAGGCACTGCGCTGAAGCACGCTCAGCCGCTGTGCTGTCAAGCCCAGCGTGTCGCTGATGGCGATGCCGATGCGCTTATCCCCCACATCCAAGCCCAGCACCCGCATTATCGAAACGCCTCCAAACGCTTGTCAGCCTCCACCCGCTTGACGATGTCGCGCACCCGCTGGGTGCTGGCGCGATCGCAAATCAGCGTGGCTGTAGGCGTGTGCACGACCACGAGATCCTGGACGCCCAGTGTCGCTACCAAATGATCGGGGCTGCCCACCACGGTCACGCGCCGGCTATCGACCGCGAGCACGCGGCTGCGGCGGGTGCTCAGCGCGGCCCACGTGTCCCAGGCGCCCAGATCGGCCCAGCCAAAGCCGCCCTCTACCACGAGCCCTTCGCGCAGATGATCCATGACGCCGTGGTCGAACGAAATCGAAGGCAGCGCGCGGTACGCCGGCTTGGCCCTTCGGGCCAGCGCGCCGGGCGACCCTG
>JAGVGS010000034.1 GCA_020057015.1 Candidatus Omnitrophota bacterium
CGTGCTCGACGTGGGCTGCGGCACCGGCGACCTGGCCGTCATGGCCAGCCGCTGTCTCGGGCCGCAGGGCGAGGTGGTGGGCTTGGATTTCTCCGGCGCTATGCTGCGCATGGCAGCGGCAAAGGCGGAGCGTTGTCCGCGGGCAGGGGCAGCCCCCTTGCGCTGGGTGCAAGCCGGGGCCGAGGCGCTGCCGCTGCAGGCAGCACCGTTTGATGCGGTGGTCTCGGGGTTTGTGCTGCGCAATCTCTACGCGCATATCGAGCAGATCTTGCAAGGGGTACTCAGGTCGCTGAAGCCCGGCGGCCACCTTCGCTTCCTCGACCTGACCGAGCCGCGCCATCCGCTGCTGCGCGCGCTTTTTCGCGGGTACCTGTTGGGGCCGACCGGCCTCTATGGGGCGCTGCTCTTCGGCCGCCACTACCCGATTCTCTACCTGCCTGACTCCGCGCGCCGGTTCTGGAAGGCCGCAGAGTTCGCAGCCGCCCTCACCCGCGCCGGGTTCGTGGATATCCGGACGCACTCGTTTCTCTTCGGCACGGTGACGCTGTACCATGCGGTGCGCCCCAACACGCCCGAATTACGGTAGAATAGTCGGCATGATCTCGCCGCCACCTAACCAGGAGCCGCGCATGCACCGAATCGCGCCGCTGTTCTTGAGGAGTGCTGTCGGCATCGCGCTGAGCGCGATCGGGGCCTGGGGGCTACCGGCCGCGGCCGATGAGGTTGCCCGACAATATAGCGCCGACCTCGTCATTCAAGCACAGGGACAAACCCTCCAAGCAAAGCTCTACGTGGCCGATGGCAAGACGCGCTCAGAGATGCAGATACCGGCCATCCCTGGCGCCCCAACCGGGATGGGTCAGATCATCACCATCGCCCGCGCGGATGTGCGCAAGGTCTACACGATCTTTCCGGACACGCAGACTTACAGCGAACAGCCCATCAAGCTCGAGGATCTCCAGCTTGCAGGCATGAGCAGCCCCAATGCCCAGATGCAGGAAGTCGGCCGCGAGCTGATCAATGGCCAGCCCTGCATCAAATACCACCTCACCCACGAGGGGCAGTCGATGTGGCTGTGGGTCACGCAGGATGGTCATTTCCCGGTACGGATGGTGCCGGTCACCGGCGGGATGCTGACGGAGTTCAAGAATGTGCACGTGGGACCGCAGCCAGCTTCGCTGTTTGAGGTGCCCTCCGGCTACACGCAGACCGCCGGCATGGCGGGCATGCTCCAGGGTTTGCTGGGAGGCTCTGACGAAGGCGACGTGCTCCCTCCGGAATTACTGGAGTCGCTGCGCCAACTGACCAATCAGTAAGGCTGGCGCGGGTTGCGGCTGAGCCGGCCGATGGGCTGTCCACCCGGGGGTTCAGGCAAACATCTCTCGGTAATGCCCTCCCAATACCGGTACACTGATCCGATGAACCCCTCGAGGAGAATCGATATGCGAAAGGGCACTTTGCACAACCCCTGGTGGCCGGTACTCATCTTGCTGCTGAGCGCGTTCGCCCCGGCGGCCCGTGCGGACACGACACCCCCCGCGGATCCCTTCGCCAAGGGCTCGCGCTACTGGTCCATCGCGGGGGCGGTGTCGCGCAAGCCCGCGCTCGCCTCGATCGCGCTGGCGCAGGCGATGGTCAGCTATTATCTGGTCGATGATGTGGCCATTGAGTGCGGCGGCCAAGTCGGCTATGCGGATTCGCAGCGGACATCGGCAGGGGCGCTGGGCGGGCCTGAGTTTGGCACGCGCTGGCACTTTGCCAAAGGCGAGCGCTGGTCCACGTATGTGGAAGGGCTGGTCGGGGCGGTGTACCAGCGACATCCCCTCACCCAAAGCAGCCTGCGGTTCAATTTCGATCTCCAGGGTGGGGGCGGGGCGACCTACCACGCCAGCAACAACACGGTGTTGGCAGGCGGCGTGCGTGTGCACCACCTTTCCAACGCCCGCGTGCACGGCAAAGAGCAGAACCTGGGCTACGACGCCCCGATGCTCTACCTCGAGCTGCTGCGCTCCTTCTGAAGTTGTCTGCTCATCCCTCTGCTTTGGCTGGCACGGTCAGCATCAACCCGAATCCTGCGAGCAGCAGCACGAGGATAAGGCTCATGCCCAGCCGCTGGCTACCGCTCCAGTGCGTCACCCATCCCACCCCCAGCGGACCCAGAAAAGCAGTCAGCCTGCCGGAGAGTGCGAAGAGGCCGAACATTTCATTACGCAAGGCCGGGGGAGCCAGCCGCGCCATGAAAGAGCGGCTCGCCGCCTGCACCGGCCCCACAAAAACGCCCACCACCAGCCCAGCCAGCAGCAGGCCTTGAGGCGAACGGACCATTAGGGCGCCGGCCACCGCGAGAACAAGGCAGCCGAGCGATAAGAGGATGGTCCGGTAGCTGCCGAGGTGATCATCCACCCACCCAAAACCCACGGCACCCAGGGCCGCGGCCACATTGAGGCTCAGGCCAAACCGCACCACCTGCTGTTCGCCCATCCCAAAGGTGCCGGCGGCATAAATCCCGCCGAACGCAAAGAGGGTGGCCAACCCATCCACGTACAGCATGCGCGCGATCAAAAAGCGGATGATCTGACTGTGGCGCCTGGCTTGCCGGATCGAGCCGGCGAGCTGAGCCACGCCATCGCCGATAGCCGCGCGCCATGATTTGCCGGTGGCAGGCGCATCCGGCGTCCAGCGCAGGAGCGGCACCGCGAAGACCAGGTACCAAACGGCCACGAGCAGGAAGCTGGCCTCTACGCGGATGCCCCCTTTCAGCCCCACCAGCACGAGCCCTAAGCACGCCAGGCCGCCGGCATAGCCCGCGGCCCAACCCCATCCAGACCAGCGGCCGATCCGGGAGGCGGGAATAAGCTCCGGCAGCATGGCGTTGTAAAAGATCTGCGCAGCCTCAGTGCCTGCCGTGCCCAAGGCCACCAGGCCCAGCACCAACCACAGTGAAGAGGTGCCAAAGGAGCACACCGCCCACAACCCGGCCGTCGCCGCCACACAGAGGAGTGTCCCGGCAGCAATCCAGGGCTTGCGGCGCCCGCTTTGATCCGCAATGGCCCCTAGCACAGGGCCGGCCAGCGCCATGGCCAATCCGGCCAGGCTCAACGTGGTGCCCCAGAGGGCGCTGCCGAGGGCGGCATCCTGGGCGATGCGGTGGATGAAGTAGGCGGGAAAAACGAACGTCTGGATGATCGTGGCGAACGGGCTGTTCGCCCAATCGTAGAGGGCCCAGGCCGCCGGACCCTGTTTCGAGGGGGAAGGTGCGGAGCGCTCCTTCATTCAGGCAACACGTACTTCAGCACCGCGACAAAATGGCAGCCGCTGCCCGCTAGGACAAACACATGCCAGACGGTGTGGTGGAACGGCAGCTGTTTCCACGCGTAGAATATGAGCCCCGCGCTGTAGATCACGCCGCCCGCCAGCAGCCACCCGATACCCGCCGCCGCAAGGTGCTGCAAGAACGGGCGGAGCACAACGACGGCAAGCCAACCCATCAACAGGTAGACAATAGCTGAAAACACGCGAAACCTTGATACAAAAAAGATTTTGAATACAATACCAAAAAACGCCAATCCCCACACAGTGCCCAGCAGGCTCCATCCCCAGGGGCCGCGAAGCGTCACAAGCGCAAACGGCGTATAGGTGCCGGCAATCAGCACATAAATCGTGCAATGATCCAAGAGCTCAAAGACATCTTTTGCCTTCTTGGAAGGAATGGCATGGTACAGCGTTGAAAATAGAAAGAGCAGCGCGAGGCTTGTGCCATAAATGCTGACGCCCACCATTCTCCAGGCATCACCCGCTCGATTGGCCGAAACGATGAGAACGACCAGCGCCGCGACACTGAGGCAGAAGCCGATGCCGCAGGTGATGCTGTTAAAGATTTCCTCAAGCACCGTCTGTTCACGCCGGCAATTCAGGGCAAACTGACTCATGTTGGCTGCAGCGTGCCGGGTGGCGTTGGGCGGCATGCCCTCACTCGCCCACACATGGCCACATGCAAAGAGTCCTGGTTCTCGCTGGAGAACCAGGACGCCTCACCTCTTTCTCAACAAATTCGAGCAGTACTAAGACCCTGCCGCGGGTGGAACCGACTTCGGGTCGCTCGGATCGGTTCCGGCATTGATCTCCTGCTGGTTCAGGACCCCGTCCTTGTCCAGGTCATCGGTCTCGAAGGCCTTGAAATCCTCGACCGTCATCGCCTTACCCTGGCCAGCCCCTGTGAACGCCTGCAGTGCCTTGCCGTAGGTGTTCAAGTTCGCGCTCTTTCCGATGGCCTCAAGGTGGCATACTTTGCAGGAGACACCCTTCGCTTCGGGATAGGTTTTTTTATAGGCCGTGGAATTTTGTAGTGTCGCACCGGCTGTGCCCGCGCCCAGCACCATCAGTCCGTACACTGCGAGCCCGCCGATTACCCCGTGCTGCCACTTTCCACGCATCGTAGCCTCCGTGTCATACCGCTCGAGTCCATCAATCCCACTGCCCTTCTATTAAGTATATCCCAATTCATATCCCAATTCGCGGGTTCCCTGGCCTTTTCCCCTCTGTCGAGTAGCCCAGCGACCCTGCTTACCAACACTTGACGATTGGGGCCGGGACCAGGTAGATTTGAGGTAATCATTAGTGAGGTTCGGGGCAACACTCCCGATAAAGGCACACCCGGAGTAATCCGGGGTCGCAAAGCTACGGGTCCTACGTGGACGGCTGGGCTACCGAAGGCAGGCTGCCGCA
>JAGVGS010000212.1 GCA_020057015.1 Candidatus Omnitrophota bacterium
ACCCAGTACCCCTCCTACGCGTTCGAAGCCGCCGGTGATCTCTCGGCGCCTATTGCTGAACCGCTGGTGGATGCCGCTGGCCATCTCGAGCGCGATGCAACGGGCCGGGCCATCCTCCGTGTCAACGTCGATCTCCTGGCCCGTGTGCTCACGCAGCCGCTGCGTGGCCGCGCGCTCAGCCCGGCCGCAGAGGCGCGGTTGCTCAATTCCATCATGGTGCATGAAGGCGTGCATGTGCGCTTCCCGCGCTGGGGTGGAGAATTGATGGCGTACGCGACCCAAGCCCTGCACGCTTCGGTGTTAGCGCTGCAAGTCCTGCGCAGTGGATGGCGAGGCGAGCCCTCAGCCCCATCGGCCGAGCGCTTCAGGGAACTGGTCGCACCCGCCCTCACCGATCTCGAAGGCGAGCGTGCAGAGCTGGAGGCACAGAAGGCTGCCCTCGAAGCCGAGCGACCGGGCCAGTTAGAGGACCTCAAGGCCCTTTATCAGCGGCACTTTGATATTCCGATCGATGTACTCGTGGCCGATTTGGCGCAGGAAGCCGTGCAAGTCCCTGTGCGGCAGGCTTTGCACGAGTATGCCCAAGGGCTGGACTCGCATGATGCCGTCGCTCAGGCCCGGCTGCGCGGCACGCTCAAGGAGTTGCTAGGTGCGACGCGCGGCGAGGCGCGCGCCGAGGCGGCCATCGCGGCGCTGCGTACGACGATGTTCCAGGCCCAATTGCCCCAGGCCAAGGTGATGGGTGGGGCTTGGCAGCGATTGATGGCTGGCGAGCGGCTGCGCACGATTCCGAACATCCGCCCAGGAGGCAGTCGCATCCCGCACGTCAGCCGCCCGGATGTACGCTACAAGGCTGGCGTGATTTTTGGCGATGCCCTCGCCAGCATGTTTGAGACGGATCGGCAGCTCAATGGGATTGAAGCGCGGTTGGCCGCGATGGAGCAGTCGAGGGCCGCTTGGAGCGCCTGGCTGCAGCAATTGCGAGCCGATCGCGCGACCGCATCGCGAGGCGCGTTCATGCGCCGGCTGGTGGTGACGGTGGCGCTAGTGGGCACGCTGCTCAAGATGGCGAGCGTGCCGGCGCCGGTGAATGCGGCGACGGCACAGCCCATTCGTCCCGGGGCGAAGGTGCAGGGCCAGGCCTCTGAGGCCACCATCCGGCAGGGCCGAGCGGAAATCCGCTTTGTCTTGAAGGAAGCTCACCGCTTGCTCCAGCAGGGCAACCCGCAGGTGCAGTCTCTGGCCTTGGATCGTATCAACCAGCTACTGCAGCGGCCGCAGCGCGCACGGCTCATGCCGCGAGCCCGCACCACGGCCTTGCTTGAGGGGATCATTACGGATAATTCGCGGCTGTTCACGGTGCAGGTGGATGCGGTGCACGCGCTGGCCGGCCTGCCGGGGGTGCAAGCCATCGCTGCGCTGGAGCGCACCGCCCAGCAGGCGCTGGATGATGAGGTCCGCATTGCCGCACGCTTAGGCCTGTGGTGGCGACAGCTCAGCAGCGTGCAGAAGACCACGATCAGCGATGAGGCGATCGAAGCCCAAGTGCGCGACGTGGTGGCTGCCGAGGTAGGAAGCTGGTGGGTGCAGACGATATTGGCCTGGCTCTCTGAGACCGAGGCTACCAAACAGCGGCAGGCTCGCGAGCACTTCACCGCGATGTACGTGGAGCGCTACCAGTCTACCCGGCAGCGGCTCAGCCGTGGGTTTGACTCCGATGCGTACCGGGAGATGGTGCGTCAGCATGGGTTATCGCCTGAGGCGGAAAAGGATTTGGCTACCGTGGCGCGCCGCTACGGTCTGAGCGAACAGACGCACCAGCAGTTGTTTGCCGCTACGCGCGCGATTCTGATCGCGGAGAACTGGGGCCGCCATTACACAACGGTCCGCGTGCCCACCCGCGGCCGGCAGATGCGCCTGGTGCAGCAGGTGGTCCGCAGCCCGAAGGATGCTTTTGGCCGCAGCCAGATGCTGAAGGGGCGGGCCCGCTTGGTGCAGCAGCGCAACCGCGCGATGCTGGGCAGCCGGCCCTTGAATCTGGAAGACCCGGTGGACAACACCGCGCTGGGCCTCTTCCATGTCTGGAACTTGCTCAATGACTACGGTGGCGATGTGAACGCCGTGGCCACGGCTTACAACGGCGGCAAAGGGCGTGTGGGTATTCCTGACGAGATCCTGAACAACGAGACCGCTGTCTATCGGCGCAAGGTGCAGATCGCCTACGAGGAGTTGCTCAGCCGCGCGCCCAAGTTGGCACCTGTCACGATGCCCACGCCTGCGGCTACCGGCCAGCGCACCCGCGCGGTCCGTCACCTAGTCCGCGGCCTGACCACCCCGGCCCCACTGAGGATGTCATTCCTCGAGTCGGTCCCGCCGATCGTCTTTGACCTGGTGTGGGAAGCAGGGAAATGGCTCTTCAAACAGATGCAGCCAACCGCTCCCACACCGGCTGTGGCTCCGACACCTGCCCCCACGCCAACGGAGGGGAGGGCCCTGAAGAAGACGATTGTGCCGGTTGCGCTGCTGGCGCTCCTCGGGCCATTGGCTATCGGCGTCGGCATCTCCGGGGCCGCGACCGGGGCGGCGGTGGGGCAGGCGGCGGGAGGGGCGGAGTGGCTCTTGTATGCTGTCGGCGGATTAGCAACCCTCGTGCTTGTTTACAGAGCGGGCAAGGCCCTCTTGCGGCATCTGGTCCGCGCGTGGGCCCAAGATTCAGAACTGGGGCAACGGGCCTTGGAACTGCTTCGTCAATTCGACCTCCTGGAACGCGAGGCGCGAGTCTTGCCGCGGCAAGACCGCAAGCATCTGCGCATTCTGCTACAGCAAGATCGAAATTTCCTCTATTCGATGCTGCTAGCCCACGTGTGGTCCCCCACGGCACTGCAGGACACCGCATCCCTTGAGCAGATGGAGCGAGAGTTGACATTCCATAGGATGGTGGACCTGCGACTTGGGCTCGCGAAGCAACAGGAACAAAAACTTGAAAAAGCATACTGGGCCTATGAGAAGGCGGTGAGGGCCCGGTTCCGGATGGACAGTCTTAGTCCCCGCTATCCGGAAACGCTTCGTCAACTGATTGCGCAAGGCGAGTCATTGCGCGAGCAGTTCAGGCAGCTAAAGGATGAGCAGGCTGGACTCCTGGCATCTGCCTCATCTTGGATCGATGGTTCACAAGACGAGCGCGCCGGGCAAAAGCGTGACCTCCGGTGGCTGGTTGATGCTAAGGGTGTGTCATCCTGGCAGCCAAGGTTTCTTAACGAGGACATTAGGGAACTCCAGCAGGAGCTTGATCGGCAGCCTCCTTCATTGCTGGTGGGAGCACCTCAAGCGACCCGCGCGCCGCCGAGCACGGTGACGCAGCGCGCCGCGTGGTTCTTGAGCCTCTTCCTTCTCGGTGCGGGAGCGCTACTGAGCGTGATCGGCTATTATCGTGCCTCCACGAACCTCGATCGTCCCATGTCCTCGCCCGTAACGGTGACCGCCACGTCAGCGCCGACCCCGACCGCTACGCCCATGCCGGCATCCAGCGCGACGCCCACATCTGCGGCAGCGCCTGATGCTGTATCGGAATCAGGGCCCCGAGCGTTTGTGGAAAGCACGCCCGCGCCGACCCCGGTCCGGCGCTTGAATGCGCAAGAACAGGCATTCGAAGCCGAAGCCTTAAGTCCCATGCGCGCCGCCCTTGAAGGCGTGTTGCAGGGGCCGCTCGGCCGTCGCTTGCCCCCCAGTCGTCTGACCCCCGAGTTCTCTCGTCAACTTGGCGAGAAGCGCGACGAGCTGGCTGCCTTGCAGGCCCTGGAGGATGAGGAGCCTTCCATCGCCGCGCGGCGCATGATTCTAGAAATTGAATTGAGCCTGTGGGACGCGTTCACCCAGTGGCAGCAGAATCGGGCCATCCAAAAGAATCTCCGACAGCTCGACTGGGTCGATACCGGCTTTGTCAGCACCCTGCTCGACAAGCTGGGCGAACTCCAGCGGCTCTACCGCCCCTACGAAGATGCCGAGCTGGGGGCGCTCTCACCGGATGAGGTGACCCAAGTCAACGCGCTGTTGGCTGCCTGGAGCGTGTTGGCGCTGCATGAGTCGCTGGGCCCGTTAAGCGACCAAACTGCGGGGCGTCAGAAGGCTGTGGATGGCAGCTTGCCTGTCTTGGTGAACCTGAAGCGGTTGCAATGGCTGTGGGAGGACCGCACGTTAGCGCAGTTGCAGGATCCGGCGGTGATGGAAAGTGACGCCATCGACTTAAGCGCACAGTGGGCCCAGTTCGCCCAGGCGGCCGACCAGTTCCATCGGATGGCGGCGCGGGGCATCGGAGAGATCAAGGCGCCAGGGCGGAAAGAGGCGTACACATCCCGTCCAACACCGCGCGCGACCCCGAGCTCAACAGTCGCGTCGGTGACGCCCACGCCTTCATCCGCCCCAAGCCCCACACCCCTCGGCGCCGCGGTGATGGTCAATCAACAGATACTGGCCTTTATGCAAGGGTCTTTCCGTAGTTCGGTTCTTGGTCTTGAGGAGGAAGCCCTATATGGTGACGAGGAAGATGCAGAAAACTCAAGTGTAAAGCTAGTACAGCAGGCCAAAGCAATTAATGTCGCTTTTGGTGATGCGGCTGCGGCGTTGGTCGACACGTTAAAGGACGGCATGCCCACCCCGAGCCGGCCAGCAGCTTGGCAAGCGATGATGGATGCCACGGCTCGGTTGAATGAGGAGTCTTTGATACCGGCGGGATTATTCCTGGCTGTGGATGTCCGCACCGTCTATGTAGATCCGGAATTCCGTCACGCAACGCAAAATGGGGAGTTTATGCTCTACCACTGGGAGAAAGCTCAAACGTTTCAAGTGAAGGGTCAGTCATTGATCGTCGCCCAGGTCCGGGATGCGTGGCCCGAGACCACGCGCGGTTTGACGGATGAGGGTGTCGCCGGTAGATATCTACCTGAACAGCGCGTTGCCCTCATCAAGCTGGATCACCTGGAGCTCGCTGTCAGTAGGATCCAGGAGTTGGCCTTGGGCCGTTACACCGCCCTTAATCCTGTGACCCATGAGGTCAATGACGTGGTTCGTGCCCTCATCCAGGAAGACTATGTTCAAGCCGGCGGCATGGAAGCCCTGATGCGTGAGCGCATCGTGGATGTCGAGGCGCACGAAGTCTTCCATGCCATGCAGTACCTGGCCGGTGTGACCTACCGGGGCTCTGAGTCGATCGGCACGGACATGCCTCCGGGGTCCGTGGCAGAAGAGGCGAACAGTTACCTGGCGGGTCTTGCGATCAACCCCGGGGCACGCAATGAGCTGGCTCTTTGGATTGTCTCGTCGCTCGAGAAGCCGAGCGCCACGAATTATGCGCGGCAATATATCCTCCGCAATGTGGGGCAGGAGCTGGGGCTGGTAGAGTCCGGTACGCTGGTGGACACCAAAGCGCGGGGCATCGAGCTGTTGGAGCGCATGGGTGACCAGGGCGTGACCGATGGCCAAGTGCGTCAGGCCGCCCGGCGGGTGTACGAACGCGACTTTGGCGATCTCGCGGCGCATCTGGAGCCGGTGCTGCCCGCGCTGAGGGAACTGGTGGGCGAGACGAATCTTGCTGTTGACGCGACGATAACGCCTGCGTCCGCGCTCGGCAAGGGCCTGGAGCAGTATCGCCTCCTCGGCCGCCTGCCGAAAGTCGAGCTGCCTGGGCCGCTGCCGGCGGGTGCGCAGGACGCCGAGAAGGCCGGCTGGAGCGGCGGTGGGCAGGTGACCCCG
>JAGVGS010000102.1 GCA_020057015.1 Candidatus Omnitrophota bacterium
TCAAGGGCTTCGGCATCGCCCTCCAGCGCCGCCCGCTGTGCGGTGATCGACCCGGCTTCGCGCTGGGTGAGCACCAGCACGCCGGCAAGGATGAGGCTGTTGAGCATTTCATTTTGCGCATGCAACGTGGTGATCAAGCGGATTTGCTGGCGCTGCCGTTCGGCCACATGCAGCGCGCCGTAGCCGACGGCCAAGCTGCCGACGCACAGCACCGCGGCCAGCGAAGCCACGCGCTGGCGCAGCGAATAGGCGCGCACCCCGACCAGGCGAATGGCGTGCTCCAGCATCGGCAGCTCAGCGCTCATCCGATGCGCTCCTTGTCCGCCACCCACTCTTGGAGCCGGGCTGGGTCAAAACGCCATTGGTTGCCGATCTTGAAGGCAGGGATCTTGCCGCGTTTGACGAGCCGATAGACGGTCGTGACGTTCACCCCGAAGCGCTGGGCGACGTCCGCAACCGTCCAAAAAGGTGGTGTGTTAGTCTGCATCTCACTGGCAGCCCGGCCATCCTCCAAAGTGTCAGACACTTCAAGTGTCTGACACTTCCTGGGATCCGTGGCGTTGCGTCCCCTGCTTACGCAGGGTTTGCCTTTTTCAGTGCTCTCCAGAGTTTGCCTGATCTGGGCAGGCGCTGGCAAGGGCGGCCAGCATTTTTTGGGTGTAGGCAGGGTTCGCCACCCGTGCTCAGGGCTGGCGGCTAGCGGGCGTTCAGCGAGGCGTCGTAGTCGAGGAACTTCAAGCGCAGCGGCCGCGCCTTGATGGCCGCCGCTAGCGCAGGATCCAGGTATGCTTCGATGGCCGGTAGGAGGGTTTCGGCATTCAAGGCCCCCTTCGGGACAAAGTCCTTCGCTGCCCATTGAAAAATCTTTGACACCCAGAGCGTCTTGCCTTGGGCGTCATGCCGCAAGCCATGCGCCGTATCTGCGAGATGCTGGCGCGTCTGCTCGGCCAGCTGCGCATCCAGCCATTCCGGGTCATAGGCCTCATCGCGCAGCGGCGGCGAGCCCTGGGCCGCACGGGTGAGGGCAAACTGGAGGCGCCAATCGCCCAGCGCGCGGCCGCGCTCCTCGACCTGGTTCAGGGTGAGCATTTGCCCGCCCAAAGCATGCGTCTGCTTATCGAAGAACCCTTTGATCTCTTTGACCGAACCAGGCATCCGGGCGTCCAGCACCTGGAGAAGTGCGGCGGCATTGTAGGCGTTGATCCAGAACGCAAGACGCTCCTTGCGCGACAGCGCCGCGGGATCGACCGACGCCAGCTGCCGCAAGTAAGCCTCCAGCACCGGGCGCTTGGCTTTCAGGGCGGGGTAGTCCACCTGCCCTTGCTGGACATGCTGGGCAAGCAGTTCATCGAAGGCCGCATGGGTGAGAGCCCAGGCCGGGCTGGCACCAATGAGCCACGCGCTAGCGGCAGAGAGCCAGTAGCGGACGGTCGCATGCCTGGATGTTCGGGGGGAGCGTTGTGTTAGGATGGACATGGCAAACCCTCAGTCCACGATCATACCCTGTTTTTGCCGGCCGTGGCCAGCAGAAAAATAAGCGGCTACTGCTTAATGCCCTCGATTTCCAGGATGATGTCCACTTCCTCCCCGACGAGCACCCCGCCCGTCTCCAGCGCCTGATTCCAGTTGAGGCCGAAATCCTTGCGGTTGATGCGGGTGGTGGCGGTAAAGCCGGCGCGCACGTTGCCCCAGGGGTCTTTGCCCACACCATGAACCTGCAGGTCGAAGACCACTGGCTTTTCAACGCCGTGAATCGACAGCAGGCCATGCAGCTTGGCACTCGTGGCGGTGGCCTCGGTCACCTGGGTGCTCTTGAAGCTCAACACCGGAAACTGGTCGACGTTGAAGAACTCCGCACTGCGCAGGTGCTGATCGCGCTTTTCATTCTTGGTGTTCACGCTGGCAGCCTGGGCGAGGGCTTCCACCGCCCAGGACGCCGGCTGGCCAGGTGCGTACGTGATCGTGCCCTCGAATTGATCGAAGCTGCCGGTGACGTACGAGAACACGTGGCGGATCTTGAAGCCCACCGTGGTGTGGTCTTTGTCCACCGCGTACGTCGCAGCCTGCGCCGAGGGACCGGCCAGAAGACTGCCTGCCAATATCAGCACGCTCAACCGTCGAACCATTCCTTCCTCCTTGTGTGGTGAACCGAACCCTTCTTTGTGGTCACGTATGCCCCAGAGGGACCCGGCCCTTAGCGCTGGCGGACCTGAGATGGCTTCGCCGGTTGGGCGCTGTAGACGTGGTCGCGATGCGTGAGCGGAATACCCAGGACCCACTGATCGATCGATTCCCCCTGGCGGCTCGTCGCGTATTCGCCGCTGCTCAAGAGCTGGATGAGGCGCTCGCGCTCTTGCGCGACATACGTGGCATCCTGGCTCTGGGTGGGCCCGCCCAACAGCCCAGAGATGAGGCCACCCACGACCCGATCTTCATTCTCCCCTGCCCATGCCGGAAGCCCTGCCCCCAAGCACATCGCCACCATCAGCCCAGCGGCCTTACGCATGCTGTCCTCCTGTTTGGCCTATCTTATCCAACATCGGAAATGAGTGCCTGTCACCGTTTTTAGAGGCCAGCCAGCCAGACGAACAAGGCAGTCACCACGATGACGAAGCCCGAGAGGGCGTGGGCGTAGCGCTCAAGCCAGACTGAGTGAATCCAGCGGATCCCTGCGTACGTCAGGCAGCTTTGCCCCACGACCATGCCGATCGTGACCAGGGAGAAGACCCCGCTGACCGCGAACACCGTGGGCATGCCTTCCTTATACGAGAGGAACATGAGCGGAATCAGCGGCTCGCAGGGGCCGAAGACCAAAATGGCGATCAGCATCCACACGCGGCGCGTCGCATAGGCTTTGACCGCGTCTTTCACCGTCACGTGCGGATGCGGATGCTGCGCATGCTTCAGCCCCCAGAGCGCGTACGCCGTGCCGAACCCCACGAGCAGCCAGACGACCACGCTGCCCCGCCAAGCTTCGACCCCTTCTGCCCGGTGCACCGCCCAGCCGGCCCAGAGCCCAAGCAGCCCCAGGAGCAGCGAGGACGTGACATGGCCGATGGCAGCGAGCAGGCTCACGAAACCCAGCTGCCGCATCTTCCAGCGCGAGCCTTTGGCCAGGGCCACGAAGGGCATCCAGTGGTCCGGGGCTAACGAATGGAAGAACGCGAGCGACACAGCGGAGGCGAGCAACACTCCCATCAACGGCTCCCTTTCAAGCCAGCGCGTGGCGCAACGCGCCATCCAGCGCAGGAAAGCGAAACACGTAGCCGGTCTCTTGCAGCCGCTTCGGGGCCACCCGGGTGCTGGATAAGAGCAGCGCCTCGGCCATTTCGCCCAGCAGCAGGCGCGCGACCCGTGCTGGCAGCGGGAACACCGTCGGCCGCTTGAGCACCTTACCAAGGGCCGCAGTAAACTCGCGGTTGGTCACCGGCTGCGGAGCTACCACATTAGCCGGCCCCTGCAGCGCTTCGGTGCGCAGCGCGTGCAGAAACGCGCCCACCACATCTTCCAGCGCCACCCAGCTCCAGTACTGCGTGCCCGAACCCACCACCCCGCCCAGCCCCAGACGAAAGGGCGGCAGCATGGCCTGCAGCGCTCCGCCGCGAGCGCTGAGCACGATCCCTAAGCGCAGCTGCACCACGCGGATGCCCTTGGCCGCTGCGGGCGCGGCGGCAGCTTCCCACTCGCGGCAGACCTCGGCCAGGAAATCACGGCCCCCGGCGCTACGCTCCGTCAACAGCTCTTCGCCGCGGTGGCCGTAGTAGCCGATTGCCGAAGCGCTCACCAGCACCTGCGGCGGCTTGGCCAACTTGGCTAGCGCCTCGGCCAGCAAACGTGTGCCTAGGATGCGGCTCTCACGAATGCGCTGCTTTTTCTCCTGGGTCCAGCGCCCCACGATGGGCTCGCCGGCTAAGTGCACGACGGCGTCGTAGCCGCTCAAGGCCGGCACATCGAGGGCGCCGCGCGCCGGATCCCAGCGCACGTGCTCCTGGCTCGAGACGGCCGGCTGCGCGCGCACCA
>JAGVGS010000142.1 GCA_020057015.1 Candidatus Omnitrophota bacterium
CGAGGCGCCGCGCCCCCTCGCGCAGCAGGGGCTCAGCCAGGCGTGAGCTGGCGCTGGCGCTCATCGGCGATCAAGGCATCCACCAACTCTTGCAGCTCGCCTTCCATCACCAAGTCGAGCTTGTGCAGGGTCAGGCCGATGCGGTGGTCCGTGATACGGCGATCGGGGAAATTGTAGGTCCGGATTTTCTCGCTGCGATCGCCAGTGCCCACTTGCTTGCGCCGATCCGAAGCCATCTGGGCCGCGTGGGCTGCTTGCATTTGATCCAGCAGGCGCGCCCGCAGCACGCGCATGGCTTTTTCCTTGTTGCGCAACTGGGAGCGCTCATCCTGGCAGGTGACGACGAGGCCGCTGGGCAAATGGCGGATGCGCACCGCCGAGTCGGTCGTGTTGACACTCTGACCCCCGGCGCCGGTGGAGCGGTACACGTCGATCTGCAGGTCCTTGGCCGGCAGCGGGGGCAGCTCGATTTCTTCAGGCTCCGGCAGGACCGCGACCGTGACGGTGGAGGTGTGAATGCGGCCCTGGGCTTCGGTGGCCGGCACGCGCTGCACGCGGTGCACGCCGCTTTCAAATTTCAGGCGCGGCCAGGCTTCCGGCCCCTTGACCGAGAACGCCAGCTCCTTAAAGCCGCCGGCCTCGGTGCGCTGCGCGTCCATGAGCTCCACGCTCAGGCCCGCTTTGGCGGCATACTTGCCGTACATCCGGTAGAGGTCGCCCACGAACAGGCTGGCCTCTTGCCCGCCGGTGCCGGCGCGGATCTCGATGATGAGCGGCCGATTCGGCGTGCTGTGCCGCTTATGCCACTGGGCCTCCAGCGTGCTGAGCAACTGCGCTTGTCGCGCCCGCAAAACGGCTGCTTCCTCCTCAGCCATTTGCCGCAACTCGCGCTCCTCCTGCCCTGCGGCGAGCGCTTGCACCTGTGCGAGATCGGCGCTGAGACGCTGGTACGCGCGATAGCCGCTGACGAGGCCCCGCAGGTCGGCGAGCTCTTTGCCCGCGCGCTGGTACATCTGGGGATCCGCCGCAGTTTGGCGGCCGCTGAGATGCGCTTCCAGCTCGGCGTAGCGGCGCTCGAGCAGGGCGAGCTGCTCGAGCAGTTGAGCGCCTGGGGCCGAGCTCACTTCTTGCCGGCGGGCTTGGTGTATTTCTTGCGGAACTTTTCCACGCGCCCGGCCGTGTCGACCATGCGCTGCTGGCCCGTGAAGAACGGATGGCACGAGGCGCAGATCTCGACGTGGATGCTGCTTTTGGTGGAGCGCGTGTGGTACTTCGCCCCGCACGTGCACGTGATCACGCACGCCTCATACGTGGGATGAACGCCGTCTTTCATGAAGGCACGCCTCCTTTGCTCGAGTGTCAGGCCTTCTTCGCCATCGTGGCGAGGAAGTCCTGGTTGGATTTGGTCTTGCCCAGCCGGTCGACTAAGAGCTCCATGGCCTGCACCGGGTCCATTTCATGGAGCACCTTGCGCAGCACCCAGATCTTCTGCAGCTCCTCGGCACTCACGAGCAGCTCCTCGCGCCGGGTGTTGGAGCGGCGGATGTCGATCGAGGGGTAAATGCGCCGCTGAAAGAGGTTACGGTCCAGGGTCAGCTCCATGTTGCCCGTGCCCTTGAACTCCTCGAAGATCACCTCGTCCATGCGCGAGCCTGTGTCGATCAGGCAGGTGCCGATGATCGTGAGACTGCCGCCCTCTTCGACGCCGCGCGCCGAGCCGAAGAACCGCTTGGGCTTATGCAGGGCGTTGGCATCCAAGCCTCCGGTGAGCACCCGGCCGCTGTGCGGCTCCACGGTGTTGTACGCGCGCGCGAGACGCGTGATGCTATCCAGCAGCACCACGACGTCCTTCTTGTGCTCTACCTGTCGTTTGGCCTTCTCCAGCACGATCTCGGCGACCTGGATGTGCCTATCGGCCGGTTCATCGAAGGTCGAGGAGATCACCTCGCCTTTCACCGAGCGCTGCATATCGGTGACCTCTTCGGGCCGCTCATCGATGAGCAGTACGATCAGCACGACCTCGGGATTGTTCAGCGTGATCGCGTTGGCGATCTTCTGCAGCAGCACGGTCTTGCCGCTGTACGGGGGGGCGACGATCAGCCCGCGCTGCCCATTCCCGATCGGGCAGAGCAGGTCCATGATCCGGGTCGACATTTCCTTGGGGTTGGTCTCTAAAATCAGGCGCCGATTCGGGTAGATCGGGGTGAGGTTGTCGAAGTTGATCTTCACCTTCGACTCTTCCGGGTTCTCCCCGTTGACCGCCTCCACTTTCAGGAGGGCGAAATAGCGCTCGCCCTCTTTCGGCGGGCGCACCTGGCCGTTGACCGTATCCCCGGTGCGCAAATCAAAGCGCCGAATCTGCGAGGGGGAGACGTAAATGTCATCCGGGCACGGCAGGTAGTTGTAGTTCGGCGAGCGTAAGAACCCGAAGCCGTCGGGCAAAATTTCCAGCACGCCGGAGGAGAAAATCAGCCCCTCGCGCTCGGTTTGCGCCGAGAGCACCTTGAAGATCAAATCTTGCTTCTTCAGGCCGGAGATCCCATTGACGTTCAAATCCCGGGCGACTTTCGTCAGCTCCAAGATAGTCAGCGCCTTCAGCGCTGCGATGTCGAGCTTGCCTTGCTGAGCGGTAGGAGTCTGTTCCATACGTCCTTCACTTGTCGGCGCGTGTCGGCCACGCGACTGCCATTGTCGATCACCACGTCGGCCAAAGCCACCTTGTCCGACAACTGCCATTGCGCCGCGATCCGCTCGCGGATCTTGCGACTGCTCCACCCTTGATGCCGCAGCCGGGCCTCCTGCACGGCGCGCGGGGTGGTCACCACCACCACGTAGTCCACCAGGTCTTGGGCCCTGGCCTCAAACAGCAGCGGAATTTCCACTGCGGCGATGCGCACCCGGCCGCCCTGGCGCCAAATCCGCAATTGCCGGCGGATTGCCCGCAGCACCCGCGGATGCACGATCCGCTCCAGCTGCCGCCGGGCGCGCGGATGCGCGAAGACGCGCTGGGCCAGCCGTGCGCGATCGATATGCCCGCGCGCATCCAAGAGGCCCCGGCCAAAGGTGCGCACGATCTCGCGCCAAGCCGGCTTACCCCGGGTGATCAGCGCATGCGCGATCGCATCGGCATCCAGGCGTGCTGCCCCGCGCTTGGCCAAGAGCCGAGCCACGGTGCTCTTGCCGCTGCCCACGCTGCCGGTGATGCCGAGCACCAGCATGCGTGCGCTACCGGATCTCCGTCAGGTCGAGCCAATTCGGGCCGGCCTTCATGGTCACGGTGACCGGCACGCGCAGGGCGATCGCGCCTTCCATGGTGCGCCGCACCAGGCTCACCAGCGATGGCAGCTCGGCCTTTGGCGCTTCGAAGAGGAGCTCGTCGTGCACTTGCAGCACCATGCGCGCCTGGAAGCCCTGGGCCCGCAGCGCTGGGGCCAGCACCACCATGGCCTTCTTGATCAAATCAGCCGCGGTGCCCTGGATGGGCGCGTTGATCGCCATACGCTCGCCGAACTGACGGGTCATCAAATCAGCGCTTTGCACTTCCGGGATATAGCGCCGGCGCCCGAGCAGCGTCTGCACGAAACCCTCTTGCCTGGCCTGTGCGATTTGCCGATCCAGATAGCCGCGCACGCGCGGGTAGCGCTGGAAGTACGCCTCGATGAACGCCTGGGCCTCCTCCAGCGGCAGGCCCAGCTCCTTGGCCAGGCCATGCGCGCTCATCCCATAGAGAATGCCGAAATTGACCGCCTTCATCGCGCTGCGCTGCGCTGGCTGGATCTGGTCCTCCGGCAGACCGTAGATCAGCGCGGCGGTGACGCGGTGGATGTCGTGCCCTTGCTCAAAAGCGCTGATCAGCTGCTCATCTTCCGAGAGATGCGCGAGGATGCGCAGCTCGATCTGTGAATAATCAGCCGCCACCAGCACGCTCTCAGGCACGCCGGCGATAAACGCCCGGCGAATCAAGCGTCCTAGTTCGGTACGGATCGGAATATTCTGCAGGTTCGGATCGCTCGAGGAGAGCCGCCCCGTGGCGGTGCCGGTCTGATGGAAGGTGGTATGCAAACGGCCCTGCGCATCCACGAGCTTGGGCAGTGCCTCCACGTAGGTGGAGACGAGCTTCGCAAGCTCCCGGTATTCGATCAGCTTGGCCGGCAGCGCATGGCGCTTGGCCAATTGCTGCAGCACATCCGCATCGGTGGAAGGCCCGGTCTTGGTGCGCTTGATGACAGGCAGCTTCAACTCCTCAAACAGGACCTGGCCGAGCTGCTTGGGAGAGTTCACGTTGAAGGGATGGCCGGCCAGCGCGTGCAGCTCGTCAGTCAGCGTCTGCAGCCGAGCGCTCATGGAGGCGCGCAAGGTCTCGAGGTACGCGCTATCCAGCGCAATCCCGGCCGTCTCCATCTCCGCCAGCACAGCGGCCAGCGGCAGCTCGAGCTCGAGATACAGCGCGCGCAGGCCCTGCGCGGCAAGCTGTGAGGCGAGCTGCTCGTGCAGACGCCCG
>JAGVGS010000174.1 GCA_020057015.1 Candidatus Omnitrophota bacterium
ACGGTGACGCTCAGCACATCGCCGCTGCGCGCCTGCACCTGCACTTCGCGCGCCAAGCTTCCGTTGCCGCTCTGGCCTTGGCTGAGCAGGTACACAATGGCCGAGGCGGTGATCCCGGTGCCGCAGGCCAGCGTCTCGGCCTCTACGCCGCGCTCATAGGTGCGCACGAACAACCGGTGGGCATGCCGCGGATCCGGCTGGATAAAGTTGACGTTGGTGCCCTGCGGCGCAAAAGCCTCATGCCGGCGCAGAGAGCGCCCTAAGGCCGCCACATCTACCTCCTCAATCGCGGGCACCGGGACCACAAAATGCGGCACGCCGGTGTTCACAAAGCCACCCTGGATGGTCTGGCCCTGGACCGCCACGGCCATGTGCAGCTGCAGCCCCTTGGGCTGGGTGAGCTGAATCGTCACGACGTCCTGTTGGACCTGCGCTTTGAGCACCCCGGCGCGAGTTTCCAGTCGCCAGGCCGCGCGCAGGCTGGGGCGCTCCTCGGCCAAGTACCGCACGACGCAGCGCGCCCCATTCCCGCACATCTGGGCCTCAGACCCATCGGCATTGAAAATCCGCATGCGCGCCTGCGCCGTCGATGAGGCTTCCAGCACGAGCAGCCCATCGGCGCCGATGCCCCGGTGCCGGTCGCATAGCGCCCGCGCCATGGCCGGCCACTGGCGGCTATGGCGCTTCAGGCCCCGGTGCGCGAGGGTGTCCAGCACCACGAAGTCGTTCCCGGTGCCGACCATTTTCGTAAAGCGCAAATGCGTCATCGGATGAGCTGATGCGGCACCACATCGTGCCGCACCAGATCTGCCACGGTTTCGCGCCGGCGGATGATCGCCCAGCGGGTACCCCGCACCAACACCTCGGCCGGCCGCAGGCGCCCGTTGTAGTTGGAGGCCATGGTCGAGCCATAGGCCCCGGCCCCTAATACCGCCAGTTGTTGACCTGACCCGAGGCGCCCAAGCGCTCTGTCGCGCGCCAACACATCGGCGCTCTCGCAAATCGGACCCACCACATCGTAGCGTCCCTGCCCGTTGCGCGCCGCGGTGACTCGGCCGGTGGGGATCACTTCATGATACGCGCCGTAGAGTGCCGGGCGCAGCAAATCGTTCATGCCGGCATCGACCACCGCAAACTGCTTGCCATACGCCTGCTTGATGTAGAGCACCTCGGTCACCAGCACCCCGGCATTGCCCACGATAAAACGCCCCGGCTCCAGGATCAGGCGCACCTGCAGCTGGTGCAGCAGCGGCAAGACGGCCTTGGCAAACTGCTGCGGCGTCTGCGGCTGCTCATCTTTATAAATGATCCCCAGGCCGCCGCCGAGGTTGAGGTACTCGAGCGGCGCGCCGAAGGCTCGGCCCTGGCGGATCACCTCCCCGCCGCGCTGAATGGCTTGCACAAAGGGCTTCGCCTGCGTGATCTGCGAGCCGATGTGCAGGTGGATGCCCGCGATCCGCACCCCCGGCAGCTGCGCATGGCGGCGCAACATCTTGACCGCAGTCTTGGGATCGATGCCGAATTTGCTCTCCTTCTTGCCCGTGGCGATGTAGTGATGCGTGTGCGCTTCCACGTCCGGATTGATCCGCAGCGCCACGCGGGCCAGCGTCTTGCGCCGGCGCGCCAGGCGGTTGATCGCTTCCAACTCAGGCTCGGATTCGACGTTGAAGCAAAAAATCCCCGCGGCGAGCGAGGCGTCGATTTCCTCATCGCTCTTGCCCACGCTGGCAAAGACAATGCGCGAGGGCGGGCAGCCGGCCTGCAGCGCCTTATAGAGCTCGCCGCCGGAGACGATATCCAGCCCAGCACCCTGCTGCACCAGCAGCCGCAAGATGGCCAGGTTGCCGTTGGCCTTGACCGAGAAGCAGATGAGCGGCCGCAGGATCGCAAAGGCCTGCTGCAGCTTCTGGAGATGCTCCACCAGCGTCCGGTGGCTGTAGATATAGACCGGGGTGCCGACCGCCGCCGTAATGCGGGCAATCGGCACCTGTTCGCAGTAGAGTGCCCCGTTGACGCGATGAAAATCGTGCGGGTAGCGCATCGTCGAGGGTCTAGCGTCCTTTCAATTGCCGCTGCCACCGGCGCAGCGCCTGGGCCACCATCCGCGGGTGCGTGCTGCCCAGGCTGCGCTTGCGCTGCACCGAGCGGCGCGGGTCAAACAACTGCAACGCGGCGGCCGTGAATTGCGGCGCGTAGCGCTGCAGCGCCGCCACCGACCAGCGCGAGAGCGGCTTACCGGCTTGTTCGGCATCCGCCACCAGGCGGCCGACAATCACATGCGCATCGGCAAATGCCACGCCGCGCAGCACCAGCCATTCGGCCACATCGGTCGCACAGAGCCCCTCGGTCAGGCTCGCATCGGCCCGCTCGCGCCGGATGCTGCTGTGCTCCAAGAGCCGCGCCAGCACGGCCAGCGCTTGCTGGCTCTGCTCCACGGTCTCAAAAAACAGGCACTTATCCCACTGCAAATCTCGATTATACGACAGCGGCAAACCCTTCATCATGGTCAAAAAGGCCATCAGCTGCCCGTAGACTAAGCCGGTCTGGCCGCGGATCAGCTCGAGCACGTCCGGGTTCTTCTTCTGCGGCATGAGGCTCGAGCCCGTGGCAAACGCGTCATCAAGCACCAGCCAGCCGAACTCCGTGCTGTTCCAGAGAATCAGATCCTCTGCCAGGCGCGAGAGATGCATCGCCAGCGTGGCCAGCACGCCCAACAGCTCCAGCGCGAAGTCCCGATCGGAGACCGCATCGAGGCTGTTGGCCGACACCCGGGGAAAGCCCAGCAACCGGGCCACCAGCCGGCGATCAATCGGCAGCGACGTGCCGGCCAAGGCGCCGGCCCCCAGCGGCAGCACGTCGATGCGCTGGCGCGCATCTTGTAGCCGCTGCGCATCGCGCTGCAGCATCTCGACATAGGCCAGCAAATGGTGCGCCAGCAGCACCGGCTGGGCTTGCTGCAAATGCGTGTAGCCTGGAATCACCACGTCTTGGTAGCGCCGGCCCAGGGCCACCAAGGCCTGCTGCGCGTCTTGAATGCTCGTGACAATGGCCGTCACCGCGTCGCGGCAGTACAGGCGCGTATCCAGGCTCACCTGGTCATTGCGGCTGCGCGCGGTGTGCAGCTTGCGCGCCACCCGGCCCAGCGAGGCTTCCAGCATCTGCTGCAGCTGGGTATGCACGTCCTCGGCATGACGGTCAGGCACAAAGCGCCCCTCATCGATGAGCCGCAACAGCCGCTTGAGCCCCTGCACGAGGCGCCGCGCGTCGGATGGCGTAATGATGCGGCAGCGGCCCAGCATCGTGGCATGCGCAATGGAGCCCATCACGTCATACCGGGCCAGCCGGCTGTCCACCGCAATACTGGAGGTGTACCGCTCCACCAGCGGATCCGTGGCCTGCTTGAAGCGCCCGCCCCAGAGTTTCTCGCCCCGGCTCATGTGCCTTTCTTTGCCCCCTCGTAAGCCAGCCCGAAGAGCTTGATAAACCCTTCGGCCGAGCGCTGATCGAATTGGTCCTTGGCCGAATAGGTGGCCAGCCGCTCGCGATAAAGGCTGTGCGGCGACTGGCGGCCCACGACCTGGCACGTGCCTTTATAAAGCTTCAGGCGCACGCGGCCGCTCACGCGCCGCTGCGTCTGCCGGATAAAGGCATCCAGTGCGGCTTTCAGCGGCGTGAACCATAGCCCCTCGTAGATCAATTCCGCGTATTTCGCAGCCACCCCGCGCTTGTAGGCGAGCACCTGCCGATCCAACACCGCGCGCTCCAGGTCTTGATGCGCTTCGAACAGGATCGTGCCCCCCGGAGCTTCGTACACTTCGCGGGATTTGATGCCCACGACGCGGCTCTCCAGGATGTCGGCTCGGCCGATGGCATGCTGAGCACCCAAGGCGTTGAGGCGCTGAACCAGCGCGACCGCACCCAGGGCCTTGCCGTTGACCGAAACCGGCACCCCGCGGGAAAAGCCGATCACCACATACGCCGGTTTGGCCAAGGCGTGCTGCGGCGAGCGGATGGAGCGAAACGTGTCTGCCGGCGGCTCAATCCACGGGTTCTCAAGTACCCCGGATTCGATGCTGGTGCCCCAGAGGTTTTGGTCGATGCTGTACGAGCTGCGCTTGGAGACATCGATGGGAATCCGGTGGCGCCGCGCGTAGTCGATCTCCTGCTCCCGCGAGCGAAACTCCCAGATCCGGACCGGTGCGATGATCTTAAGCCCCGGATCCAAAATACGCGCCGTCACCTCGAAGCGCACCTGGTCATTGCCCTTGCCGGTGCAGCCATGCGCCACGGCCGAGGCCTTTTCTGCATGCGCCATGTCGACCATGTGCCGGGCAATCAGCGGACGCGACAAGGCGGTGGCCAGCAGATACTTGCCCTCATAGACCGCATCGGCCGCCAGCGCAGGCCACACGTAGTCCCGCAGGAACTCCTCGCGCAAATCTTTCACGATCACCTTGGCGGCTCCGGCCACCTTGGCCCGCCGCACCGCTGCGGCCGAAGGGTCGCCCTGGCCCACATTGGCCATGAACGCGATCACCTCGTAGCCGCGGTCCGCCAGCCACTTCACGCACACCGAGGTGTCCAGCCCCCCGGAGTATGCCAACACGACTTTCTTGTTCATCCTAACGGCTCCGCGTCTTTGTTCGCGTCATCAAAAACAACAAGAGGGCCTTTTGCGCATGCAAACGGTTCTCTGCCTGGTCCACGATCAGCGAGCGGGGGCTTTCCATCACCTCGTCTGTGATCTCTTCGGCCCGGTGCGCCGGCAAGCAGTGCATCACGCGCGCCCCCGCTGCGGCCCCCTTGAGCAGCGCCTCATTGACCTGATAGGGCTGAAACACCTTCAGCCGCTGCTCGCGCTCCTGCTCTTGGCCCATGCTCACCCACACATCGGTGTAGATGACTTGCGCGCCCTTGACCGCCTGCCGCGGGTCCTCGTGCCAGTCCCCCAAGGTGCCTGGCTGCGGCTTATAGTCTGCCGGGGTGGCCACGCTCAACGTGACCCCCAGCATGGCGCAGCCCTCGGCCAGCGAGTGCAGCACGTTATTGCCATCGCCGATGTACGCGACCTTCAACCCCTGCAGGCGCCCGAAGTGCTCCTGCAGCGTGAACAGATCAGCCAGCGCCTGGCAAGGGTGCGCACCATCGGAGAGCCCGTTGATCACCGGGCATGAAGCATAGCGCGCGAAGGCTTCCGCATCGCTGTGCGCAAAGGTGCGCGCGACAATGGCATCGACATAGCGCGACAGCACCCGGGCCACATCCTTGATCGGCTCGCGCTCGCCGAGGCGGATGTCATCCTGCCCCAGATACACGACGCTGCCCCCCAGCTGCAGCACCGCGACTTCAAACGCCACGCGAGTGCGCATCGAGGGCTTCTGAAAAACCAGTGCGACGGTCTGGCCTGCCAACGCAGCGTGATGACGCCGGCGGCTGCGCTTGCACTCCGCGGTCTTCGCGAGCAGCGCCATGAGCTCCGGCGCGCTCACATCGGCCAGCGTTAAAAAGTGCCGTATCTTACTGGGCATTGGTCAGGACCTCTTCCAAGATGTTCAGCGCGCGGCCAAGCTGGGCTTGCGTGATCGTCATCGCCGGCAGCAAGCGCAGCACGCGCTCCTGCGTGCAGTTGATCAACAACCGCTTCGCCCGGCAGCGCTCCACCAGGGGCCGACCGTCAATCGCTAGTTCAATTCCGATCATGAACCCCTGCCCCCGTATCGCTTTGATCAGCGGCAGTTTCGCTTGCAGCGCGATCAAGCGCGCCAGGAGGCTGGGGGCTAACTGCTGCACGCGCTCTACCAGATGCTCTTTCACGATCGCTTCGCACACCGCGAGAATGCAGGCACATGCCAGCGGATTGCCGCCATACGTCGCGCCATGCGTGCCGGGGCTTAAGACCTCGGCCACGGCGCTGCGCGCGATGAGTGCTCCCACCGGAAACCCGCCGCCCAGCGTCTTAGCCAGCAGCACCGCATCGGGCTTGAGGTCAGCGTGCTGGTAAGCACACCATGTGCCGGTCCGGCCCATGCCGGTTTGGATTTCATCCACCACCAGCAACAGCTGGCGCTCATCGCACAGCTGCCGCAGGCCTTGCAGAAACGCCGGGGTCGCCACATGCACGCCGCCTTCTCCCTGGATCGGCTCCACCAAGATCGCGCAGGTGTGGGCCGTGAGCGCCTGGCGCACCGAGGCGAGGTCATTGTACGTTGCGCGCACAAAGCCCGGCAGTAGCGGCTCAAAGCCCTGCTGGTGCTTCGCCTGGCCCGTGGCGCTGAGCGCACCCATCGTCCGCCCATGAAAGGACTGCTCGAAGCTGATAATCTCGAAGCGCCCGCCGTGCGCATGGCCCCAGCGCCGCGCCAGCTTAATCGCAGCCTCCACGGCCTCGGCCCCGCTGTTCGTGAAAAAGACTTTGCCCTCCTGCAGCGTCAGCTCGATCAGCTTTTTGGCCGCCTGCGCTTGCAGCGGGTGATAATAATTATTGGCCACGTGCGCGATGCGCAAGCTCTGTCCTCGCAGGGCGCGCATCACCCAGGGATGATTGTACCCCAGCCCGCTGACCCCCCAGCCGGGGAACAAATCGAGATACTCATGCCCCTCGACATCCCAGACCCGAGTGCCCTTGCCCTTGGTGAGCACGAGCGGCTGGCGCACATACGTGTTCATCACGTAGCGCTGGTACTGGTCCACCACCCGTTGTGTGGCCGCCTGGGTCATCGTGTAATCTCCGTCCCGATCCCTTCTTTGGTGAAGATCTCCAACAGCATGGCGTGCGGCAAGGCCGCGTCAATGATGTGCGTCTTCTTCACCCCCCGCTTGAGGGCCGTGACGCACGCGCCCACCTTGGGGATCATGCCCTCCTGAATCACGCCGCGCTGCAGCAGGGTTTTGGTCTGCTTGACCGACAGCGTCGACATCAGCGAATCCGGGTCGCGGGCCTGCTGCAGAATGCCCCGGACATTGGTCAGCAGTACCAGCTTCTCCGCCCGCAGGGCAGCGGCCACCTCGCAGGCCACCTCATCCGCGTTGATGTTGTAGAGCTGGCCCTGCCCGACCCCCACCGGGGCGATGACCGGAATCCCATGCCGGGTGAACACCCGACGAATCAGGCCTGTCTGGACCCAGGCAACCGATCCGACGAAGCCCAGCTGGGCGGCCTGCGCGTGCGGCTCGGCCGCAATCACTTTCTGTTTGGACGTCAACCCCACTGCATGGCCTCCTAGGGTCTCGACCTGGGACACGAGCCGCCGGTTGACCTCGCCCAGCGCCTTGTCCACGAGCTGGATCGTGTGCGCGTCCGTCACCCGCAGCCCGTTGAGGAATTCGGCCTGCCGGCCGCCCTCGGCCAGCAATCGGGTGATGGCCGGCCCGCCGCCATGCACCAGCACCGAGCGGATGCCGACTTCGCTCAGGAAGATCAGATCTTGCAGGATGCCGCGCATCGCCGCGGGATTGTCGATCGCGCTGCCGCCGTACTTGGCCACGATGATCTTGCCCCGGAAGGCCCGGATGTACGGGATCGCCTCGATCAGGATATCGGCCTTGCGAATCGACTCTTGCATCATGCCACCAGCATCCGATGCTCTGCGGGTGACGCGAGCGGGGCGCCCCATGGCGCCCGCAGCCAACGACGCCGATAGTGCGGCGGGGCGAGGACGACATGGGGTGCGAGCGGCAGGACCCGCGGAGCATCTGCTGTCGGCCTCATGTGGCATACCCGGCGTTGATGCGCACGTACTCTTCCGTGAAATCGCACGTTAGCATCGAAGCCGTCGCCTGCCCCTGGTGCACATCGATCAGCACCTCCACCTGCGAGCGGTCCAACAGCTTCGCCATCACCTCCGGTTTTACCGGTAAGGCCGCGCCCCGTGCCACCAGCCGCACCCCGCCGATGCGGATCTCTAGTTTGGAGACGTCCACCCGCACGGGGGCCGCCCCCACCGCGCCGGCAATCCGGCCCACGTTCGGGTCGCTGCCGGCCAGCATCGTTTTCACAAGCGGCGAGTTGGCCACTTGCCGGGCGATGGCCTGGGCCGCGCGCGCATTGCGCGCTCCCCGCACGGTGACTTCCATGATTTTGGTAGCACCTTCACCATCTTGCACAATCAGATGCGCCAGGCGCTGCGCCACCGCTTCGAGCAGCAGCGCAAACTGCGCGACCTGCGGCGTCCCGGGCCGAATAGAAACGCCGCTGCGACCGCTGGCCAAGAGAAAGACCGTATCGTTGGTGCTCATATCCCCATCGACGCTGATGCGGTTAAACGTCCGCTCCGTCACTTGCCGCAGCAAAGAGCGCAGCAAAGACGCCGGTACCTGGGCATCGGTCGTCAGGACGCCGAGCATCGTCGCCATCGAAGGCGCGATCATGCCGGCCCCTTTGGCCATGCCCCCGACGCGCACCACGCCCCCGCCGATCCGCGCTTCGACCGCCGCTTCTTTTGGGTGCAAGTCGGTGGTCAAGATCGCCTGGGCAGCCGCCTCGTGGTGCTCGCGCGAGAGCTGCCGCACCAGGCGGGGTAGCGCCCGCGTGATTTTGATAATCGGCAGGCGCCGGCCAATGAGCCCGGTCGAGCCCAGCAACACCAGCGTTGCCGGAATCCGCAGCGTCTTTGCGGCCGCCCGCCCGATCGTCAGCGCATCCTGAAAGCCGGGCTGACCGGTCAAGCAATTAGCACAGCCGCTGTTGATCAGGACGGCCTGCGCACGGCCCTGTTTCAAGCGCTCGCGGCTGATCGTCACCGGGGCGGCTTGCACTTGGTTGCGGGTCAACACGCCCGCAACCTGAGCCGGGGCGTCGCACACAACGAGCGAGACGTCCGGCTTGCGGCTTTTCTTCAGGCCCGCAAACACCCCTGCGGCCCGAAAGCCCTGTGCGGCGGTGACCCCGCCCGGAATCCACTGCATCAGGCCAGCAGCCCGGCGGTCTCTGGATACCCGCACATCACGTTCATGTTTTGCACCGCCTGCCCGGCCGCCCCTTTACCCAGGTTATCGATCGCTGACACCACGACCAGGGTTTGCTTTTGCTCATCCACGCTGAAAGCGATGTCGCAGTAGTTCGTCCCCTGCACGTCGCGCACGCGCGGCCACTCCTCCTTCGGGCGGATGCGCACGAAGGGGGCGGCGCGATAAAAATCTCCATAGAGCGCGGCCACCGACTCCCAGGTGGCGGGCTTGATCAGATGCAGCATGATCGTGGAGAGGAGACCGCGGTTGAGGGGCACGACGTGCGGCACGAAGTTCAGCCCCAGACTCTTGCCCGCGGCTGCATAGGGCTGCAGCGCCTGCTCGATCTCCGGCATATGCGGGTGCCGATTGACCTTATAGGCCCAGAGGTTTTCGTTCATTTCCCCGAAGGCCAGCGAGAGCTCCGCCTTACGCCCGGCGCCCGTGAGGCCGGATTTGGCATCCACGCAAATCCATTCCTGCATCACCAGGCCGCTCTGGAGCGCTGGGGCCAGGGCCAGGATCACGGCGGTGGCATAGCAACCCGGATTGGCAATCAGCAGCGCGCGGGCGATGGCCTCGCGGGAGAGCTCCGGTAGGCCGTAGACCGCCTGCGGCAGTAGCTCGGATTGGGTGTGCGGCGTGCCGTACCACTGCGCGTACGTGGCGGCGTCCTTGAGGCGAAAGTCCCCGCCTAAATCAATCACGCGCCGGCCTGCGTTGAGCAAGGCCGGGACGACGTCCATGGAGGCGCCGTGCGGCAGCGCCAGGAAAGCCAGGTCGCACGAAGCGGCAAGACGCTGGGGGTTGAGCGACTCGAGGGGCACATCGAGGCGTCCCGCAAACCGCGGGAACACCCGGGCTAGCGGGACAGGCTTGTCCCACTTGGCCGAGGCGGCCAAATAGGTAAGCTGGATCGAGGGATGTTGTAGGAGGACCCGGATAAGCTCTTCACCAGCATATCCGGTCGCTCCGGCGATCGCGACGCGGAGTAAAGGCATCTGTGAGACGGCACTGTGGTTGTCCTGGCTGTTGACGGCGTTCACGCCCTGGCCGTGCGAGGGGCACGGATTAGCGCTTGGTCCACTGGAAGCGCTTACGAGCACCCTTCTGCCCGTACTTCTTGCGCTCCTTTTCCCGTGGATCTCTGGTCAACAGCCCAGCGCCGCGCAGGCCAATGCGGTAGGCCGGGTCGAGCAGCGAGAGAGCCCGGGCGATCCCCAGCTTGATGGCGTCGGCCTGCCCAGTGAGGCCGCCGCCCTGGACGTTAGCAATGACGTTGTATTTGCCCAGCTGGTGCGTCAGCAGCAGCGGGGATTTGATGGACAACCGCAGCAGCTCCCGCGGAAAATAGTCCTCGTACGGCCGGTGATTGACCACGATGGTGCCGGGGCCAGGCATCAAGCGCACCCGGGCTACCGACGTCTTGCGCCGGCCGGTGCCCAGCAAAGGTGCTACGGGTGCGGCTGAATCAGTCATGGGCTGCAGGGTCCTTATCGTACCGCGATGGTCTGCGGCTGTTGCGCGGTGTGCGGATGCTCCGCCCCCGCATAGACATTGAGTTTTGTCAACTGCCGGCGGCCCAGCGGCCCATCCGGCATCATCCCCTTGACCGCCTGGCGCAAGACGCGGTCCGGGTGCTTGTCCATCATTTGATCCAGGTTGCGCGTGCGGCGCCCTCCAGGGTAGCCGGAATAGCGCTGGTACACCTTCTGTTCGCCCTTTTGGCCGCTGAGGGCCATCTTATCCACGTTGATGACCACGACAAAATCGCCGGTGTCCAAGAAGGGGGTGTAGATCGGCTTGTGCTTGCCGCGCAGCACCGTGGCGATGCGCGAGGCGAGCTTGCCCAGCACCTGCTCGCTGGCATCGATCAGCACCCACTGGCGGCCGAGGTGTTTCACGTCTGGTAAGGTCGTCGTCATAGTCCGCAAAGTGTAGCAAAGCAGGCTCGTGCTGTCAACGGGTTTTGCGCCGCTGGTGCTGCTCAACCATGCGCTCACAACAGAAGAGGCAGAGCCCGATGATGAGCCCCCAGGACACGCCCAGAAACACCCAACCGGCCGCAGTCATCGGGCTTCCAGCTCGTGGATGCGGCGCCGGCGGCGGAGCATCGTACGCATCCCGACGGCCAGGGCCACAAAGAGCCCCACCATCATCCAGCGCGTCAACAGCACATAGGGTCGGTTCTCGGGTGCTACGGCCGCCATGCTGATGGTGGTTTTGGCATTGTCATAGAGCCAGAAGCCCAATAGCCACAACAGGTACGCCGGGGTGACATATTGGATCACGAACTTGAAGATAGGATGCAGCCGGACGTCTGCCCCATGATGAATCTCGGCCCAGCCCCGCCGCATGCCAAAGACCCAGGCGAACAAGATCATTTCCAAGGCCCCAAACAACACCAGGCATACCGTGCCGCCCCAGAAGTCCATTTCATCCACCACACCCCGCCCCAGCCAGAAAATCGCCGGCTGGCTCAAGAGAAAGCTGAGCGCCCCGAAGACCAGCACGGCCTTGCCCCGCCGCCAGCCCCACACGTTCTGGAAGAATGCCACCACCGGCTGGCCCAGCGAGATGGACGAGGTGATGCCGGCCAGGAACAGAAGAAAGAACCAGGTAAAGCCGAACAGATGCGGCCAAGGCAACTGTTGCAGCACCAGCGGCATGGTCACGAAGCCTAAATTGAAGGCTCCGCCTTTGGCGATCGCGGCCATCTGGGCCGGACCAAAAAAAGCAAACGCCGCCGGGATCACCAGGCAGCCGCCCAAGATCACCTCGGCAAATTCATTCATGCCCACGGCGCTCAGCGAGGAGAGCGTGACATCGTCATCCTTCTTGAGATAGCTCGCGTAGGTGACGATCGCCCCGATGCCCACGCTCAGCGTAAAGAGGATCTGCCCCGCCGCGGCCAGCCACACGCGCGAATCACCCAACCGGGAAAGATCCGGGTTCCACAAGTAGCCCAGCCCTTGCCACACCAGCTGGTTCCACCCTGGGTTGGAGGCTCCCGGCATGCCCAGCCAGAAGATCTGGACCACGAGGAGAATGGCGAGCAGAAACAGCATGGGCAAGAACACCTTTGAGACGAATTCGATGCCCTTTTGAATTCCACCGGCCAAGACGATGAGATTCAGCGCAAACGTCACCAGGAAGAAGAAATATGCCGTGCCGATATTAGGAAAGGTGCTATTCGGGGCCAGGCCTTGAAACGCCTGGAGGAAACCGCTCATCGCCGTCTCGTTGGTGGCGGTCTGGTACAACCCGGAGAGCGAAAAGTAACTGAAGGCGAGCGTCCAGGACTCAATGTAGATGTAATAGAGATAAATGATCCACGGGCCGAACACGCCGAACAACCCCAGGTACTTCGCTCCCCGCCAGTGCCACAGCTCGGTAAACGCCCCGGCCGCCGTATTGTGCCCGCGCTGGCCGCCATAGCGCCCGATGGTCCATTCCACGATCGACAAAGGAATTCCGAGCAACAGCAGGGCCACGAAATACGGGATCATGAACGCCCCGCCGCCGTTCTGGGCGGCCTGCACCGGAAAACGCAGGAAGTTCCCTAGGCCGACGGCGCTGCCGGCCACAGCCAGCACGATGCCGAGCTTTGAGCCCCAGCCATCGTGATGATCCTTAGCGCGCGCCATACCTCACCCCCATGAGGGTCAACCCCCGTGCAGGGGCCGTGACGCCGGCCAAGCCGCGCTGTTTAGTGCGCACCATGCGCTGCAACGTGTCCGGAGTGCGACGGCCTCGCCCCACGTCCATCAGGGTGCCGGCAATGCTGCGCACCATCGTGTGCAGAAACCCGTTCCCCTTGAGGTCGAGAAGCAATTCGTGTCCGCGGCGTGTCAGCGTGGCCTGCGTGATCGTCCGCACGGTGGTGCGGCACTCCTGGCCGCTGCGCGCGAAGGCGTGGAAGTCGCGGCGGCCGACCACGGCCTTCAAGGCCTCGCGCATGCGCGCCACACGCAGTGGGGCTCTGACCTGGGTCACATACGGGCGGATGAACGGCGGCGCCACGCCGCCCAGATACCAGCGGTAGCGATACCATTTGCTCGTGGCGTGGTATTGTGCCTGAAAGGTGCGGGGAACCTCTTGGAGCGCCATCACCGCGATGTCCGGCGGCAACAGGCGATTGACCGAATGCTGCAGGCGCGCCGCCGGCATGGTGGAGCGGGTCTTGAGGTGGGCGACCTGGGCCTCGGCGTGCACGCCGGCATCGGTGCGCCCGCTGCCGATCACATGCACCGGCTCCTGCAACATCTGCCGCAGGAGACGCTGGAGGGTGCCTTGAATCGTCAGCAGCTCCCGAGGACCCTGGCGCTGAATCTGCCAGCCGGCGTAGCGCGTGCCGTCATACGCGATGGTGAGCTTGAGCGTCCGCATCCTCAAGTGTCAGGCACTTCAAGTGCCTGACACTTTACCGGTCAGGAGTTCCGCAATCTGGACAGCGTTCGTGGCTGCCCCTTTGCGCAGGTTATCCCCGCTCACCCACAGCGCCAGGCCGTTAGGAATGGATTCATCCCGGCGCACGCGCCCGACCAGCACCCGGTCCTGGCCGCCGGCCTCCACCGGCTGGGGATACTGCCTGGCCGCCGGGTCATCGAGCAGTGCGACACCCGGCGCTTTGCGCAAAAGCGCCTGGGCTTGCTCCACGGAGAGCGGCCGCTCGGTTTCAATCCACACCGCCTCGGAGTGCGCGAAGAACACCGGCACGCGCACGCACGTGGCGGAGATCGCCAGGCGCGGCTCACCTAGGATTTTGCGGGTCTCGTGGACCATCTTCATCTCTTCCTTGGTGTAGCGGTTCTCCAGAAAGACATCCACCTGCGGGATCACGTTGAACGCAATCTGCTGCGGCAAGGGGCCGGCCACTTTGCGCAGCTTCGGCTGCACGTCCAGCACGCGGCTCGAGACCTTGAAGTGTTTCAACGCCTGCCGCGTTTCCTTAACGAGTTGATCAATCGCTTTGGCGCCGGCCCCCGAGACGGATTGGTAGGTGGAGACGATGATCCGCTTGATGCGCGCGGCCCGGTGCAAGGGTGCTAGCGCTACGAGCATCATGATGGTGGAGCAGTTCGGGTTCGCGATGAGCCCCTGGTGCCCGCTGAGCGCCTGCGGATTCACCTCCGGGATCACCAGCGGCACCTGAGGATCCATGCGAAACGCGCTCGAATTGTCCACGACCATGGCCCCGCGCTTCACGGCTTCTGGCCCAAATGCAAGGCTGCGCGCAGCGCCGGCGCTGAAGAGGGCGATATCGATGCCGCGGAAGGCTTGCGCCTTCAGCTCTTCGACTTTGTAGGTGGTGCCATTGTAGCGGATCGCGCGTCCCCGCGATTTCGCCGAGGCCAGCAGCTTCAGGCCCTTGACCGGAAAGCGGCGCTCTTTGAGGACGCGCAGCATCTCGGTGCCCACCGCCCCGGTGGCGCCGACGATTGCGACGTTGTATCGATTTTTAAGTTGATTAGCTCTCATCTTCAATCTCAGTGCGGCTGTTTTGGTGTAGAAGTCGGCCGCAGTTGTGCATCATTTCCCTCAATGAGATCGACTCCAAATGAGGAAAGATTGCTGCCCCGCAAATCATAAAACATAAGCTTCCTTGGATGACTGATGGCCAATTTCCTTGATTCATCGATCAGAAGTGACACTCCCTCATACTTGAGGGGGTGAATCCGTCTGGCAGACATCCGCTTGTTACGCCACCCGTGATAGGCATATTTGAGATCCGCAAGGCCACTATTTGTAAGCTCATCCTTAGGTTCCATTACGATTCTCAATGCAATGTGTCCTTGCGCAGCAAGGGCTGGTTCAGTCACCGTAATATTGTTACCGACCCCAGAAATAATACTCTCTATCTCTTCACCATCCGAGACCTCAAGTGGCATAGAGAAGGCCGATAGACTTGGTGCGGCACTCATTCCTCGACTAGACCCGTCGATTTCTGCTGCCACTACGGCCCCGGGAAGCAGCAGGAAAAGCTCGATATCTTGAATAGACATCTCTGAACTGCGATTAATAAGAGAGAGGGTGCAAATTCTGTAATTCTTTTCCCAAGGCTTTCCGTGGACAAGTAGACCTTCCGCATATTCTCCTGATCGACAAGCCAATGACAACGAAGTTACAGGTAACTCTGGAAAAACAAAATTGGAATGCATGCTTAGGAGTATCGCGCTCGTAGCAATGAGCCAGAACTCTGTCCAGCCCCGTCTATCAAGAAGCCGAAAAGTTCCCCAGGCTCCCAGCAAGCCCCCAGTAGTGGCTACAGGCACTGAGAGATCTAACATCTGTTGACCCTACTCATTACTTACCCAAAGCGCTAACAACGAGATCTCCGACTTCGCGGGTGCCATAGCCCATCTTGCCGGCGGCCAGACTCTTGAGCTTCTTGCCGGTGATGGCCATCACGGCGTGCTCGATCGCTTGACCAGCCTGCGGCTGGCCCAAGTATTCCAGCATCATCCCGCCCGCACAGATCGCAGCCAGCGGGTTGATGACGTTCTGGCCCGTGTACTTCGGCGCTGAGCCACCGATCGGCTCGAACATCGAGACCCCTTTGGGATTCAGGTTGCCGCCGGCGGCAATGCCCATGCCGCCCTGGATCATGGCCCCGAGGTCGGTGATAATATCGCCGAACATGTTATCGGTGACGATCACGTCGAACCACTCGGGGTTCTTCACCATCCACATGCAGCACGCATCCACGTGCGTGTAGTCGGTGGTGATATCCCGGTACTCCTGGGCGATCTCGTTGAACGCGCGCTGCCAGAGGTCATGCGCAAAGGTCAGCACATTGGTCTTGCCGCAGAAGGTGAGTTTCTTGGCCTTCGCGCGCTTGCGCGTATAGTCGAACGCAAAGCGAATACAGCGCTCCACGCCGTGGCGCGTGTTCACGGAGGTTTGGAGAGCCACTTCCTCGGGCGTGCCTTTTTTCAGGAAGCCGCCTACCCCGGCGTACAGGCCTTCGGTGTTCTCGCGCACTACGACGAAATCAATGTGCTCCGGGCCTTTGTCGCGCAGCGGCGTCCACACGCCGGGATAGAGCTTCACCGGGCGCAAGTTGATGTACTGATCGAGTTCGAAGCGCAGCTTCAGCAGAATGCCCTGCTCGAGGATCCCGGGCTTCACGTCCGGATGGCCGATGGCTCCCAGATAGATCGCATCGACCCCGCGCAACTGCTTCACCACGGAGGCAGGCAGGGTTTCGTGGGTCTTGAGATACCGCGCGCCGCCCAGGTCATACTCCTGCCACTCGAACCCAAAGCCTTCGCGGGCGGCTGCCGCCTCGAGCACCTTGCGCCCCTCGCGGATGACTTCAGGCCCGGTGCCATCGCCAGGAATCACCGCGATGCGGTACGTCTGCTTCACCGCGTGGGCGGTGGATCGCGTGCGATCTTTCGTGCGTGTGGCCATCAGGATGTGCGCTCCTTCATCAGGCTTCGAGAGGGATTTAGGTGCGTGCAGGCCGCGGGCGTGCCGGACGCGTGACCCGGCCTGTGACCAACCCTTCCAGGGGGCTGGAGGCGCCTGCGTAGGGCTTCCTTGGCATACGGCCGGCCTCATACGCCAGCCGCCCAGCCTCAACGGCCAGCTTCATCGCGCACGCCATGGCCACCGGATCCTGGGCCGTGGCAATCGCAGTGTTCATGAGGACGCCGTCCGCTCCCAGTTCCATCGCTACCGCCGCATCTGAGGCAGTGCCGACCCCGGCATCCACGATCACCGGCACCGACACGGTTTCCAAGATAAACCGGATGTTCATGGGATTCACGATCCCCTGACCCGAGCCGATCGGGGCCGCCAGCGGCATGACGCAGGCGCAGCCAGCCTCTTCGAGCTTCTTGGCCATGATCGGATCGTCATTCGTGTAGGGCATGACGATAAAGCCTTCCTTCACCAGCACTTTGGTGGCTTCGAGCAGCGCTTCGGTGTCCGGCATCAACGTGCGCTGATCGCCGATCACTTCGAGTTTCACGAGATTCGAAAGGCCGGCTTCCCGTCCCAGCCGGGCCGTGCGGATCGCCTCTTCGGCGGTGTAGCAGCCCGCGGTGTTGGGCAGCAGGGTGTACTTGGCCCGGTCCAGGTAATCCAGCAGGCTCTCTTCGTTCGGCCGGTTTAAGTTGATGCGCCGTATCGCGACCGTGACCATTTGCGCCCCGGATGCTTCGATCGCCTCGCGCATCAGCGCAAAGGTGGCATACTTGCCCGTGCCCACAATGAGGCGCGAGCGCAGGGTCAAATCCCCGATCTGCAAATTACTGGTGCCTGTCCCCATTTTTTGTAGGTGCAGCGTGTCCATGTCAGGTCCCCACCAGCGCGGCCGCCGCCTGCGGCTCTTCGATCACCGTGCCCTTGCCCACGACCACGATGCCGGATTCGGTGACATGGAAGCGTTTGCGGTCTTCTGCCAGGTCGTAGCCGATCTCGGCATGGCGCGGGATCACCACGTCTTTATCAATGATGGCGCGCTTGATCTTCGCATAGCGGCCCACATCCACGTGCTCCATGAGAATGCTCTCTTGGACATCCGCGTAGCTGTTGACGCGCACATCCGGCGAGAGCACGCTGCGTCGCACGCGGCCGCCGCTGATGATGCAGCCATTGCACACCAGCGAGTCGAGCACCATCCCTAAGCGCCCGGTCGCCGCATCGGCAAACACGGTCTTGGCCGGCGGCCACTGCTCATGGTACGTGCGGATGGGCCACTCGCGGTCGTACAGATTAAACAGCGGGCTGACGGAGATAAGGTCCAGATTCGCCTCGTAATAGGCGTCGATCGTCCCGATGTCGCGCCAGTATTTCGAGGCCCGGTGGTTCTCGTCCTTGAAATTATAGGCCATCACCCGCACGCGCTGCGCCGCCCGCGGGATCACGTCGCGACCGAAGTCCTTGGTGCTGTCCTCCCGCTTGGCATCCTCGATCAGCGCCTCCTCCATGAAAGCCCGGTTGAAGAGATAGATCCCCATCGACACAAAGCAGCGACGGGGCTGCCCCGGGATGGACTTCGGGTGCTCGGGTTTTTCCTCAAAGCCGATGATGCGGCCCTGCGCATCCACTTCCACGATCCCAAAGCCTCGGGCCTGGTCCCGATCCATCTCGATGACCCCCACCGTCACCGCCGCTTGCTGCGCCTCATGAAACGCGGCCATGTCGGCGTAATTCATCTTGTAGATGTGATCGCCCCCCAGCACCAGCACGTGCTCGGGCTGCTCGGCCTGGATCGCATGGAGATTTTGGTAAATCGCATCGGCCGTGCCGAGGTACCAGTGCTCGCCGGTGCGGTGCTGCGCCGGGATCACGTCGATATATTCCCCGAGGTCGCTTTGGAAAATGTTCCACCCTAGCCGCAGATGCCGCTGCAGCGAGTGGGACTTGTACTGGATGAGCACGTTGATTTTCCGGATCCCGGAGTTGATGCAGTTGGAGAGCGTCACGTCGATGATGCGATACGCCCCCCCAAACGGCACCGCGGGCTTGGCCCGATCGCGGGTCAAGGGCCAGAGCCGCTCGCCTTTGCCGCCGGCCAGTACGAAGGTATGGATGCGCCGGATGTCGATCATCCTCCACCCCCGGGTTGCAGCATGGCCAGGCCCTGGCGCACGAGCATCACGCCAAACGCAGTCAAGATCAGGCTAAAAATCTTGGAAATCACTTGCGCCCCCTCTTGCCCCAACCGCTGCATGAGCCATTCGGAGCAGCGGAGGATGAGCCACACCACGAGCATGTTGACACCCAGGGACACCAGCGTCAGCGGCCAACCATAGCGCTGGCGCACCAAGAGAGCCGCCGTGAGCACCGCCGGGCCGGTCATCAGCGGCACCCCTAAGGGCGTGACCCCGGGGTTGGGGTATTGCCCGTGCGGATGTTCCTCCGGCAGCAGCAAGTCTCTAAAGCACAGGACGATCAGGATCAACCCGCCGCCGACCATCACATCGGCCAACTGCAGGCCCATCAGCGCGAACACCCAGCGGCTGATGAAGAGAAACACCACCGCCACGCCCAGGGCCGTGCCGACGGCTTGCGAGAGCGCCAGGCGCCGCTGGACCACCGTGAGGCGCTGGGTGAGCCCCCAGAACATCGGAATGAGGCCGATGCCGTCAACCGCGACAAAGATCGGCAGAAAGGCGTTCCAGAAGTGGTCCATAGAGTATTATATTATGAACCAAAATCGGTGACTGTCACCGATTTTCACTCTAAAGCTCAAGGCGGGCGGCGCGCAACAGCTCCTGCGTGTAGGGCTCTTGAGGGTGGCCCAGCACGGCCTGCATGTCGCCGGCTTCGATCACGCGGCCCTGCGCCATCACCATCACCCGCTGGCACAGCCAGGCCACCGCGCGCAGATCGTGCGAGATAAACAACACGCTCATCTGCCGCTGCTGCGAGAGGTCACGTAACAGCTCCAGCACCGCCGCGCCGATGGAGAGATCGAGCGAGGCGATCGGCTCATCGCAAATCAGCACCTGCGGGTTCACGGCCAGCGCCCGGGCGATGCCCACCCGCTGGCGCTCACCTCCGCTGAGCTGTCTGGGCAGCCGGCGCGCGAACGCGCCTGGCAACTGGACAGACGCCAAGAGCGCCTGCACCCG
>JAGVGS010000006.1 GCA_020057015.1 Candidatus Omnitrophota bacterium
CCCGCGGAGCGCAATGTCGTTACCCAACAGCTGCTCGGCATGGCCCGGCGGTTGTATCCGCAGGCCGCGGCCGTGCTGGGGCGCAACCTCGAGATCACGGGCTTAGACGACTTGCGCACGATTGGGCGTTTGCAGGCGCTGCTGGGCGACCTGGCCAGCCGCGGCTGGCTCGATCAGCCCGAGCGCGAGGAAGAATACGTGACGCTGCTGGAGATGATGATGCCGGACGTGCACTCCCTGCTCGGCGACATTACGGTGGATAACCTCATCCTGCTACCGGAAGGCCAATATTTGCGCACGCTGGTGCTGCTGTATCGCGAGGAGCCCCACCCTGTCCTGGGCGCCCAGCAGCGCGAGGAAGCCGAGCAATTCGGCGAGCAGGTCCTCGTGGGGGCGACCATCGACAGCGCCACTCAGATGTTACGCGAGCTGGACGGCCATGGCATCACGCTGGCCGATGGTCTATCGGCGGAAGAACGCGCGCTGGTGGCCGGCCGCTTCAAGGCGTTTGCGGAGCGCATGCGGACCATTAAAAACATGCAGGTGGGCCAGCAATTGTTGCGCCGCGAGCAAAAACTAGCCGGGGACCAACCGATCAACTGGCTCATGTCGGACAGCCAAGGCTTCCTCCGCGCGCAGGCGATCGACTGGATGGCCGAATCGGTTCGGCTGGTGGAGGCCAGTCAAGCGCCGTTGACGGCGGAAGAAATGGAAGCGCATTTGGGCAACGTCCTCGATGTGGACAACCATCTGCGCCCGTTGCTCGAACGCTATGCGATCAACCTGAACCGGCGCGGCGCTTTCGCCCCCACGAAGGATGTGCTGATCGAGGCGCGGCAGCATGGCGACGTTTCCGGACGCACGCGCATGCTGGAAACGCTCCTCTCGCCGGGCGGGCGGCCGCAGCGCTATGCCGAGGAACAGATCCAGGCGGTGCTGGAAGATCTCGTGGCTGTCCAGGAAGCGGCACAGACTCACTGGCGAGTATTGGAAGATGAAGAAGCGCAGTACTTCTATCGTCTGATCAGGGGATTGCAGGAGGATGCCAAGCCGCTGCCCTGGCCGCCCAAGGTGCGCACGGTCCAAGAGCGCGCGCGCTGGCTTTTCCAGCAGATGGAGCAGTTGGCGACATTGCGCACGCGCGCCGGCGAGTTTTGGGTTGAGCAGCTGAAGGCGATAATTCAGACGCCGGGCCTGCGGCCGGATTGGCTGGAGCCGGGCAAGGCCGGCGAGCAGGAGCTAAGCGGCGTCCTCGAAATTATCGCGCACCGCAACGGCGTGGACGGCCTGATGTACACGGAAATGAGCAAGGAAGACGCGCTCTACTACTTGGGCGAGTACCTGCCGGCGAAGGGCTATAGCGTTGACGATCTTTATCGCGAGATGCAGCAAGGCATGATTATCCAGGCCTTCTATATGATGGCGCACGAGACCGGCGTCGGCGGCCCGAAGCGCCTGCAGGCGGCGGACCTGTCGGCGCTGCTGCACCTGGCCGAGCGCAAGGTCTTCAGCGTCATGGACGTGGCTGGCTTCATCAAGCAGGAATGGCTGTTCCGGCAGTGGGAAGAGGAGATGGTCAGCCGCCTGGGCCCGGACGCGCCGCGCTTCAGCCCAGTGCAGCGGATGGGTTTTGTGATCCAGCTGTTCGAGACTGGGCAGAACGCGGACGACATGCGGCAGTGGTTCGTGGATGCCGAGAAAGTGCAGCGCATTGCCCTACAAAAAGGGCACGGCCGCAACGGCCAACCCAAGGCGCTGGACCCCGAAGCCCTGAACGCGGCCATCACCCAATTCCGCAAGGGCGGCAAGAAGATCACGCGCTTCCAAGAGCAGCAAATGAAATGGCGCTTCGACACGACGTTCGAGGACGACCTGAGCTTCACGGATCTCGGCGACGAGGGCAATATGAAGCGGCGCTTGCTGCACGTCAATCGTGAGACGCGGGAGGAGGTCCTCTCCGACGAACGGGTGCGGTTCGAGTACCGGCAGTGGACCAAGATGACTCGAGCGCTCGAGAAGGCGGGTTATCCACCCGGTACCATCGCCGCCCGGCTGCGCGAGTACGCGGATGAGATGGCCAGCGTAACCTTGGTGCTGTCCGACTTGATTGCGCAGCCGCTGTATGAGCGCGAGCTGGCCCAGTCCGCAGTGGGCGGCTCAGCGGGGCAGCCCACATTGCAGGTGGTGCTGGACAAGGTGTACGAGCACGTCGCCCCGCTGATGGCCCGGCAGGTCACCGAGGCGCGCCCGGAGCGCCAACGGCTGGTGGAGAAATTCCAGGAAAAGCGGCTCAAAGAGCAGCGCACCTTAAAGCTCCTCAAGGCGGTCGAAAAGCGCGAGGCGGCGCACAAGGCCTTGCAGCGCGAATGGCCCGGGCGGATGGCCGATGTGAAGGTGCGCTTGGAAGTCGCCGCCCGATTGGGCCGCGAAGCGTACCACCGGTATGGCGTGGCCCTTAGCCGTGGCCAGCTGTCATACCTGATGGACAAGATGGTTGAGCTGGGCTACGACGAGAAGGAAGTCCTCTGGCGCTTCCTTCTGCTGCCGAAGCAAGTGGCCGCCGTGTACACGCGCGTGACCGGGCAACCGGTAGTCAGCGAACAGGACTGGCACCGCATGGCGGCCTGGGCCGATCCCGTTTTTGAGCGCTGGGGCTATGCCGACCCGCGGTTACAGAAGAAGATAGAGCGGAACTTGGGCCGCAGTTTTGAGACGCTCCTGAAAGAGGAGTTGGACTCACTGGCCGTACGGTTGCGGCTGAAGCAGCACATCCAAGCGCAATTTGCCCGGGTGAAGGACCAAGGCTACACGCTGAGCGAAGCCGAAGCCATCCGCATTGCGACCAACGCGGAAGAAAAGAGCATTGCGCCGGGCGATATCACCCAGTGGGTCGACACGGCCATCTTCCTCCACCAGCTGTTCGAAGACATGAAGGTGCCGGCGGATTGGACCAAGAGCCTCTATGCGGCGGATTACATGCTCGGCGGCCTAGGGCTCGGGAAGCTGCCGCCGGAAATGCCGCTGCCCGACCGTGCGGCTTACGAGGCTATGTTCGACCGCGAGGTGGACCGGCTGGACCTCGCGCACCTGGGCTCCCTGGCCAAGATGGCTGACCAGCCTCTTGCTCCCAACGAGCTGCGCGTACGGCTGCGCGAGACCCTCGTGACCGGCATGATGGCGCGCCGCATGCAGCCGGTGGAACTGAAGCTCATGGTGGACAAGGCCGTGAGGCATGCGGCCTGGTTGCGCGAGGTCAGCGAAGAGACCAAACCGCATTTTTGGCCGCCATCGCAAGTGCTCAAAGACGCAGCCGACCCGCTGCAACCGCGGTCGCAAATCATACCGCGCACAAACCTGGAACTCTTCGTCTATTTCTTCCGCATCCACTTCGACCCCACGAAGCGCCTCGACTTGCTGCCTGTGTGGGCAGGGCCGGGCGAGCCTG
>JAGVGS010000207.1 GCA_020057015.1 Candidatus Omnitrophota bacterium
CCGCCCACGCCCAGTGTCGCACTCACCAACACCGGGCCCACGGCATTCGGCAGCACATGCACCAGCAGGATACGCCAGGTTGACGCCCCCAAGACCCGCGCCGCGAGCACGAACTCGCGCTCTTTTAAGCTCAACACCTCGGCGCGCACCAAGCGGGCGACCCCCATCCAGCCGGTGAGGCCGATGACGACCATCACGACCTGGATGCTCGGGCCGATCATCGCAATCACGGCCAACAAGAGAAAAATAGTGGGAATCGCCAGGAGCGTATCGACGACGCGCATGAGCAGGCTCTCCACCCAGCCGCCGAAATAGCCGGCCACCGCGCCCACCGTCGTGCCCACCACGACCGCAATCCCGACGGCAATGAGGCCCACCACCAATGAGATCCGCGCCCCGAACATCAAGCGGCTCAGCACATCGCGCCCTAATTGATCGGTGCCCAGCCAGTACGCGCGAGAAGGCGGCAGCAGCGCATCCGGCAAATTGATGGCCAGCGGGTCATGGGGGCTCAGCCAGGGGGCGCCCAGCGCTACCAGGGCCAGCGCGCCCAACACCACGGCCCCGCTCCAGGCTAAGCGGCTCTTCATGCGCGGGCACTCACCCGGATGCGCGGATCAGCCCACGCATAGGCCACATCGGCGAGCAGATTGCCCAGCATGGTCAGCACCGCGCCGATGGTCACCAGCGCCATGACCACCGCATAGTCGCGCGCCATCACCGCCTCATAAAACAGCCGCCCCATCCCCGGCAGCGCAAAAATGGTCTCCATCACCACGCTGCCGCTGATCAGGGCCGGCAGCTCAAAACCCAGAATCGTGATAATGGGCAACAGCGCATTGCGCAGACCGTGATGGAATACCACCCGCGTTTCAGGCAATCCCTTGGCCCGGGCGGTGCGGATGTAATCCTGCCGCAGCACCTCGACCATGCTCGAGCGCATGTAGCGCGAGATCCCGGCCAGGCTGACGAAGACCATCACGCCCACGGGCAGGAGGAGATGGCGTGCGAGGTCCCATGCCTGCCAGGCCCAGGGCCACGCCTCGGCGTCCAGGCTGTGCAGGCCGGAGATGGGCAGCCACTGCAGCCGGACGCCGAAGAGCGCCATCACGATGAGGGCCAGCCAAAACGTCGGCACCGAGTACCCGAGAAAGACGAAGACAGTCGTGGCCCGATCGAAGACGCTGCCGGGGCGCAGCGCCGCCCACGCCCCCAGCGGAATCGCCAGCCCCCACACGAGCAAGACCACGAGCACATTGATCCCGATGGTCAGCGGCAGGCGCTCGGCGATCTTCGTAATGACGGGCCGATCATCAATGAACGAGCGGCCAAAATCCAGCCGTGCGAGTCGACTCAGCCACCGGGCATATTGCACAGGCAGCGGCTGATCAAGCCCGTAGAGCTGCTCCATGCGCTGGCGCACTTCGAGCGATACCTTGGGGTTGAATTGGGTGGCCGCATCGGTGGGCTTGCCCGGGGCCAAGTGCATGAGCCCAAAAGAAAGAATGGTGATGAGCCCCAGCACGGGAACCAACCCCAGCACCCGGCCCAGTAGATAGCGCATCATGTTATGGGGCCATCCGGCGGTAGCGCTGCTCCGGCTGCGGGACGTACCAGTCGATCAGGTTGTAGCCGATGCCGATGGGTGTGGCGACCACGTGGCGAAAGCGGCTATCGATGATCGGCAGCGCGTCCGGCACGTACAAAAACGTATAGGGCTGGTCCTCATAGAGCAGCCGGTGCACGCGGCGATAGATCGCCTGACGCTGGGTCTGATCAAAGACCCGCCGCCCCTCGATGAGCAGCCGGTCGACCTCGGGGTTGCTGTAGCCGATAAAGTTGTACTCGCCTTCCTTGGTCTTGCTGGAGTGAAACAGATCGTAGATATCCGGGTCGCGGGAGAGGTTCCACGCCAGCAGCACCACTTCAAAGCGCCGCTTATCGATGAACTCGTGCACAAACACGCTCCATTCAATGATGCGGATCTGCGCGTCAATGCCCAGCAGCTTCAGCTGTCGCTGAATGAGCTCCGCCACCTGCCGGCGCACCTCATTGCCCTGGTTGGTCATGAGGGTAAACCGAAACGCCTGGCCCTCCCGATCCAGCCACCCATCGCCATCGCGATCCAGCCAGCCGGCCTCGCCCAGCAACCGGCGGGCCGCCTCGAGATCAAACGGCGGCGGGCGAATCGCCGGGTCATAGGCCCAGGATTCCTTAGGATAGGGGCCGGTCGCGGCCGACCCCAGCCCGTAGAGCACGCCTTGAATCAGGGCGTCCTTGTCGATCGCGAGGTTGATCGCCTGGCGCACGCGCACGTCGCGAAAGCGCGCGTCCTGCAGGTTGTATCCCAGATAGGTAAACCCAAAAGAGGGGTAGCGGAACTTCTGAAACTGCCGCGCGATCGCCGGCGTGCTGGTCTGCCGCTGGTATTGCAGGGGGGTCAGCGAGGCGAGGTCGATGCCGTGCGTCAGCAATTCCAGAAATAACGTGGCCTGGTCCGGAATGATGCGGTAGAGGTAGCGGTCCAACTGCGGCCGATGCTCGAAGTAGTCCTCATTGGCGGCGAGCTCAATGAGCTCGCCGGTTTTCCAGCGCTTGAACTTGTACGGCCCGTGGCCTACGGGCTGGCGCAGAAACGGGGTCGTGTTGAGGTCCTGCCCTTCGAGCAGATGCTTCGGGATGATGCCCATCATCCAGCTCTCGAGGGCCGGGGCAAAGGGCTCTTTGTACTGCACGCGGATCGTGCGCGGATCCAGCACCTCCAGCGACTGCACCAGCTCATAACTGCTGGAAAACGGCGTGCGCACGGCCGGATCGATCAACCGCTCGTAGGTAAAACGGACATCCTCAGCGGTGAGGGCTGCCCCATCGTGCCAGCGCAGGTGCGGGCGCAGAGTAAACGTGAGGGTGAGGCCATCGGGGCTCACGAGCCAGGATTCGGCGAGGTCGCCGACGATCTCGAGCCGCTCGTTATACTTGAGCAAGCCGTTGAAGAGCAAGCCGACGATGTCGCCGGAGGCGCTATCTGAGGCGAGAATGGGTACTAAGCGGCTGGCGTCGCCAATGGAGCCCACGACGAGGGCATCCCCGGCCACCGGGGTCTCTTCGGCCCGCGCGAGAGGGAGAAGGACAAACAAGCAGCAGGCCGCGCACCCAGCGGCCCAATGCGCGTTACTGCGCGGCAGGGCTCGACGGGGCAACCGGTTGAGCAGGATCACTCGGCGCCGGGATCGCGGCTGCGTCAGGAGTGGCGGCAGGAGCCGGCTCCGTGGCGGTAGGTAGTTCAGGCAGGTTCCCCGGCAGGGGCAGCGCCTCCGGAGGCATGGGCAACTGATCGATCACCGACTGGCCCTGCTTGCTGGAGAGCACCGCCAAGCTCAGGGCGGTGATCATAAAGAGGCTGGCCCCAAAGGCCGTGATCTTCGTCATCACGGTATTCGCCGCCCCGCCGAACAACGATTGCGTGGTCGTGCCGCTTAAGGCCTCGCCCATCCCGCCGCGGCCGCCCTGGATTAAAATCACAATAATGAGGAAGATCGCGATCAACACATGCACGCTCACCACCACGCCGTAGATCATCGGGTCACCGCTTTGCTGTGCGCCTCAACTGCGGCGCTGATGATGACATGAAAACTCTCGGCCTTCAGGCTCGCCCCGCCGACCAAAGCGCCATCTACATCCGGCTGCTGCAGCAAGCTGCCCGCATTGCCGGCATTCACGCTGCCGCCGTATTGGATGCGCAGGCGCTCGGCAACCGCGCCGCCGAAGCGCTTGCTCAACCACTGCCGGATAAACGCGTGAGCTTCCTGCGCCTGCTCCGGGGTCGCGGTCTTGCCGGTGCCGATCGCCCACACCGGCTCATACGCCAGCACAATACCCGCTGCGGCCTCGGTGGTCAAGCCGTGCAACCCGCCCTCCAATTGCCGGGTCAGGGTGGTCCAGGTGTGATGCGCGTCGCGCTCTTGCAGCGTCTCGCCGATGCACACGATGGGAATGAGGTGTGCTAGGAGTGCTGCGGCGAGCTTCTTCGCAATGGTCTGATCGGTTTCGCCGAAAGACGTGCGGCGCTCCGAATGGCCGATGAGCACATAGCGGCAACCAGCATCCGCCAGCATCGAGGCTGACACTTCCCCGGTGAAGGCCCCCTGCGGCTCCCAGAAGAGGTCTTGCGCGCCCAAGCCAATCGTTGAGCCTTGAAGCGCGGCAGCCGCCGCGGCCAGCGCGGTAAACGCCGGGCAGACGACGACGTCGATGGGGGCCGCGTCGGCGCTGGGCCGCAATTGCGCGATCAGGGCTTTCGCCTCACCTTGCGTCAGGTGCATCTTCCAATTGCCGGCGATGATGAATTTACGCATGCGCCCCAGCCGCAGCCTTCTTGTCTTGCAAGATCGCAATGCCGGGCAGCACTTTGCCCTCGAGAAACTCGAGTGACGCCCCGCCGCCGGTGGAAATGTGGCTCATTTTGCTCGCCAATCCCAGCTGTTGCACGCAGGCAGCTGAATCGCCGCCGCCGATGACGGTCGTGGCTCCCGGAAGGCTCGCCAGCACTTGGGCGATCGCCTTGCTGCCTTCGGCAAACCGCGGCTGCTCAAAAACCCCGAGCGGCCCGTTCCAGACCACGGTCTTGGCCCCCTTCAGCGCCTCAGCGAAGCGCTGGCGCGTCGCCGGCCCCACGTCGACCCCTTCCCAGCCCTCGGGAATCTTGCCCACCGGCACCGTCTGCACCGGGCTGCCGGCATCAAGCGACGTGGTGATGACATGATCCGTCGGGAGCAGCAGCTCAACCTGGCGCTTGGCAGCCTTGGCCATCAGCTCTTTGGCGAGGTCGAGCTTATCTTTCTCGCAGCGCGAATTGCCGATCGCCAGCCCCTGGGCCTTGAGAAACGTGTACGACATCCCGCCACCGATCAACAGCTTATCCACCTGGTCCAAGAGCCGGGTAATCACAGCGATCTTGTCAGAGACCTTCGCCCCCCCGAGAATGGCCACATAGGGCCGCGCGGGTTTGGTCGCCAGCGCCCCCTCGAGGTATTTCATCTCCTTCTCGATCAGCAAGCCCGCCACCCCAGGCAGGAGGCGCGCCACCCCCTCAGTGGAGGCATGGGCGCGATGCGCGGTGCCAAACGCATCGTTGACATAGACCTCACCCAGCGCAGCCAACTGCGCTGCAAAGCCAGGCGCGTTGGCCTCCTCTTCCGCGTGGAAGCGCAAGTTTTCCAGCAGGATCAGGTCGCCGGGCCGGGCCTGCTTGGCTCGCGCGGCCACCTCGGGCCCGATGCAGTCAGGCAAAAAACTCACCGGCTTGTCCAACAGCTCGCTAAGGCGCGAGGCCACCGACTGGAGCGAGTACGCAGGATTGCGCTGGCCCTCAGGCCGGCCCAAGTGGCTCATCAGGATGACGGCGGCTCCCTGCTCCAGGCAGTACTTGATGGTCGGCAGGCTCTCGCGGATGCGCGTGTCATCCGTGATGCGGCCCGTGCCCTTCTCGAGCGGCACGTTGAAGTCGACCCGGATCAGGACGCGCTTAGCCCTCAAGGACACGTCCCGGATCGTCTGCTTCATCGCGCCGCGGCGACCGCGGGCTGGGTGGCGCTGCTTTGACCTAAGCCCTTCTTCGCGAGGAACTCGATCAAGTCGACCACGCGGTTGGAGTAGCCCCACTCGTTGTCGTACCAGCCGAAGGTCTTGATGAGCGTCTTGTCGATCACCGCGGTCATCGTGGCATCGAAGATCGAGGAGTGCGGGTTGCCGTTGAAATCCTTTGAGACGAGGGGGGCCGTGTTGTACTCGAGGATCCCCTTGAGCGGACCGGCGGCCTGGGCCTGAAACACGGCGTTGACTTCCTCGACGGTCGTGGGCTTCTCGACCTGGCAAGTGAGGTCCACGATCGAGACATTGGGCGTCGGCACGCGGATCGAGGTGCCGTCGATCTTGCCCTTGAGCTCCGGAAACACGACACCGACCGTCTTGGCCGCCCCCGTGGAGCTGGGGATCAGCGACAAGGCCGCGGCGCGCGCCCGGCGCAGGTCCTTGTGGGCCAGGTCGAGCAGCCGCTGGTCATTGGTGTACGAGTGGATCGTCGTCATAAAGCCGCGCAGAATCTTGAACTGCTCATGCAGGATCTTCGCCATCGGCACGACGCAGTTCGTGGTGCATGAGGCGTTGGAAATGACGGTGTGCTTGGTCGGGTCGTAGAGCTTCTCGTTGACACCGAGCACGATGGTGATGTCCTCGCCCTTGGCCGGCGCGCTGATGATGACCTTCTTGACACCCTTCGCGTTGAGATGGCCCGCCGCCTTCTCGCGGTCGGTGAACGCCCCGGTCGACTCGATCACGATGTCCACCCCCAGCTCGTGCCAGGGAATTTCGGCCGGGCTCTTGCTGGTGAACATCTTCACGGCTTTCCCGTTGACTATCAGGCCATCGGCAGCCGGCTTCACGTCGGCGTTGAAAATACCCAGGATGGAATCATACTTGAGCAAATGCGCCAGGGTCTCGGTGGGCGTTGGCAGGTCATTGATCGCGACAAACTCAAGGCCCGCGCGGCCAAAACCGGCGCGGAAGACGTTGCGCCCGATGCGCCCAAAGCCGTTAATACCGATCCGGACGGTCATAGCACTCCTCCCTCTGCTTCTCTTAGTTCTCTTAGCGGGTTGCGGGAACTCGGGGTGAAATCACGAGAGCGTTCATTATAAGCTGCGCGCCTGGCCGTCGTCAAACGGCGCTGGCACGCAGGGCTTGGGCGGCAAGCTCCGGCGAGGTGGGGTTGATGTAAAAGCCGGTGCCCCACTCGAAGCCTGCGATGCGCGTGAGCTTCGGGATGAGTTCCAGGTGCCAGTGGTACTCCTCCCGCTCGCGAGGCTCAATGGGGGCGGTGTGGATGATGAAGTTATAGGCCGGGTTGTTCAAAGCGCTGCGCAGCCGCAACAGCGTTTCCTTCAGCAGGCTCGCGAGATCCACCAGGCTCTCAGGCCCTTGCTTGGCATAGTCCGCCGCATGCGTCTTGGGCAGCAGCATGATCTCGAAGGGAAAGCTCGACATGAACGGGCAATACGCGACAAAACCGCGGTTTTCGCAAATCAGGCGCTCTTTGTCCTGCAGCTCCTGGCCGAGCATGTCGCAGTAAACGCAGCGCTCGCGAAACTCCATGTAGCGCTGGGCCCCTTTCAGCTCCTCCTGCACGCGCTTCGGGATAATCGGCAGCGCGATGAGCTGGGAGTGGCTATGCTCCAGTGACGCCCCGGCCGAGAGGCCGAAGTTCTTGAACAAGAGCGCGTACTTCAAGCGCGTATCGCCCCGCAGATCAAGCGAGCGCGCCTTGTAGGCGCTCAGCACCCGGGTGAGCTCCTCCACGCTGAGATCGGCCATCTGCTTCTGGTGATCCGGGGTTTCGATGATCACCTCATGCGCGCCGATGCCATTGGAGAGATCGAAGATGCCGAGGCCCCGCCGATCGAGGTCGCCTTCGATGCGCAGCGCCGGAAACTTGTTCGGGATGACCCGCAGCTGCCACTCCGCGCTGTTGGCCGGGCTCTGCGGCGGGCGCACCGCATAGATTTCCGGCGGGGTGATGCTCTCGCTGCCAGGGCAAAACGGGCAGCGGCCGCCGGCATAGACCTGCGGCTCCATCTCAAACGTCTCGATCCCGGCCGGGGATTCGGTATCAATGATGTTCCAACGGCCGATCACCGGGTCGCGGCGCAGCTCAGACATGGACGGCCTCGGGAATCAGCGCCTCGCGCAGGTAGCGCGCCGCCTCCTCAGGCGGCGTCGCGTTGATATAAAAGCCGCTGCCCCACTCAAAGCCGGCCAGGCGCGTCAGCCGCGGGATGAGCTCAATGTGCCAGTGGTAGTCCTCTTCGATCGTTTTCCAGTGGCTGATCCGGTCAGGCTGGTTGCGAAACGGGGCCGTGTGCAGCAGCGCGTTGTACGGCGGGTTATCCAGGACGACTTTGAGGCGCTGCAGCACTTGCTTGAACACGAGGGAGAGGTCGCTGAGCTCCTCGGGCGTCGCGCGCCCGAAATCGCTGCTATGCCGCGTGGGCACGATCCAGACTTCAAAAGGAAAGCGCGAGGCGAAGGGGCAGAGCACCATCATCGAGGCCGTTTCCATCACCACCCGGGCCTGGGCGTCGCGCTCCTGGTTCAGCACATCGCAAATGAGGCAGCGCTCCTTCTCCTCAAAATGCCGCCGCGCGCCGGCGAGCTCCTCTTTCAGGCGCAGCGGGGTCACCGGCGTGGCGATGAGCTGCGAGCGGCTGTGGGCCACGCGGCCGGCCCCGGCAATCGCGCCGTAGTTCTTGAACCACAGCGCGTAGCGAAAGCGCGGGTCGCGCTCCAGGTCGCGCATGCGCTGCATCGAGACCTCGAAGGCGCTGCGCAAGAGCGGGGCGGGCAGATCGGCGGCATTGGCGATATGCTGCGGGCACTCCACGATGATCTCATGCGCCCCCACGCCGTTCATGAGATCGTACATCCCCTTGGCGCGGCGGTGCAGATCGCCCTCGATGCGCAGCACCGGCTTGATGCTGGGCACCACACGCACGCTCCAGCCCGCACCATTGCTGCGGCCGCCATTGCTGCGCACGGCCATGATTTCGCCCTGCGTGCGCTCCTCGTGGCCTTCGCAGAAGGGGCACTCGGGCTGGGGCAGCGGATCTTCCTGAGGCGTCAAGAAATCAATGGGCCGCTTGGCGCGATCCGTGGCAATAATCACCCAACGGCCGATCAAGGGGTCTTTGCGCAGCTCAGGCATCGCTTGCCCGGCTCTGCGTGAAAACCCCGTGCTCAAACACCTCGCCGCTGGCTCGGAACTCGCATGGGATTTCCACTCCGGGCCGGTCCATGGATGCTAAGGGCTGCCTGTTCAGCATATAGCTTTTTATTTTATCATACGCCGAAGCGCGCGCCTACTGCCACGCGATACCCGGCCAGAAATTCCTGCGCGCTCATGCGCCGCTTGCCTGCGGGCTGCACTTCGCGCAGCAGCAGCGTGCCCTGCCCGGTCGCGACCAACAGCCCCTCTGGGTTGGCCTGCACCACGCTCCCGGGCGACGCGGTGGAGAG
>JAGVGS010000120.1 GCA_020057015.1 Candidatus Omnitrophota bacterium
CAACAGCTCGAGGCGCGCGGCATCGTGAGCCCGCGCTTCTACCGCCAACGCCCCTTGGCCTGGCTCGGGGAGCATCTGCTCCACGGTAAAGGTTTCGGTGATCCGATGCTGCAGGCCCAGGCGGATGAGGCCGCAAGCTGCCAGGACGATTGCTTCATACTCCCCCTGGTCCAGCTTGCGCAGCCGCGTCTCCACGTTGCCGCGCATCTCCCGTAGCTGCACGTCCTTGCGCAGGCGCAGCAGCTGGCTGCGGCGGCGCAGGCTGGAGGTGCCGATGCGCGAGCCTGCCGGCAACTCAGCGAGCCGCGATCCTTGGGCCGCCACCAACGCGTCCCGCGGATCATCGCGCGGCAAAATAGCCCCCAGGCACAAGCCGGCCCCGAGCTGCAGCGGCACATCCTTCAGGCTGTGGACCGCGGCGTCAATCCGCTGCTCGATCAACGCGGATTCCAGCGCTTTGACAAAGACGCCCTCGCTGCCCAACGTCTCCAGGGGGGCCTCTGGTTGGCGGTCAGCGGCTTCCGTGATGATGAGCACCTCGATGATCAGCTGAGGCCAGCGCGCGCGCAGTTGGGTCTGCACGAGCGAGGTTTGCCAGCGCGCCAGCGGACTGCCCCGCGTGCCCAGACGCAAGACCGCCATGCTACGCTTGCGGCGCGTGGCCGGTCGCCACATCCTTTGGGCCGTGGGCGAGCTCCTCCTGCCACCAACTCAAAAATTGCGCGACTTTGTGATCGACAATCGCGGCCCCATCGAGGGCCGCGGCTTGGCGGTTGTGGCAGGACTGGGCCACGAGGCGCTGCAAATCATCCACATCGAAGCGATAGACGTTCTCCAGCTCGCCCACCGCCGGCTCGATATTGCGCGGCACGCCCAGGTCAATCAGGCACAACGGCCGCTGATGCCGCTGGCGCATAGTCTCCCACACGCGCTCCCGCGTGAGCAGCGCCTGGGGCGCGCTGGTGGAGCTGATGACGATATCCGCTGCGACGAGCTCCTCGGGCAGCGCCTCCCAGGCCACCGGAGTCGCACCATAGTACCGCGCCAGGGCTTCGGCGCGCTCCGGCGAGCGGTTGATCACGCGCACCTGGCGCACGCCGCGCTTCTTCAGGCGCTGCAGCGTCAGCTCGCTGATCTCGCCTGCGCCGATCAGCAGGACCAGGGCGCGCGTCAGCTGCCCGAAAATCTTTTGCGCGAAATCCACCGCCACGCTGCCCACCGAAATCTGGCCCTGGCCAATGCTGGTCTCGCTGCGCACGGCCTTGGCGGCATTGAGCGCGCGCTGGAAGAGCACGTTCAGCACTTTGCCCGTGGCCCCCGAGGCGCGGGCGTGCTCATAAGCCCGCTTCACCTGTCCGAGGATTTCATCCTCGCCCAACACCATGGAATCCAGGCCGCTGGTGACGGCAAAGAGATGGCGCACGCTGTGGGGCTCGGTGTGGCGGTACAGATGCGGATGCAGCTGCTCGCAGGTCATGTGGGCTTGGGCGCTCAAAAACCCTTCGAGCTGGCGCAGCGTGACGTCAGCCTCCGGGGCGCGGCCATAGATCTCGACGCGGTTGCAGGTCGAGAGAATGGCTGCTTCCTGCAGGCCTGCATCGCGCTTCAGGCGCTGCAGCCAATCGGGCAGATGCTCGGGCGACACCGCGAGGCGCTCGCGCACTTCGAGCGGAGCGGAGTTATGGTTGAGGCCGACCAGGATGATGTGCATTACAGCGTCGAGGCCACATGGTGCACGCCCAGCAATGAGATGAGGGCCAGCAGAAAGCCGGCAATCGAGAGCAGCGCCACCCAGTGGCCGCGCAGGGCGGCGCGGGAGCGCAGCCACCACAGCAGCGCGTAAGCCAGCCACAGCACCACGGTCAAATGCTGTTTCGGATCATTAATCCACCAGCGGCCGACCCGGGATTTGACAGCCACGAACCCGGCGAGCGTGCCGAGCGTCAGCAGCAGAAACCCCGCCGTGATGGCCGCAAAATTGATGCGATCCATGGTCTCGAGCGGCGGCAGGCGGTGAAACAAGGCCCCTAGTCTCTTGCGCTTGATTTGCCGCTCCTGAATCAAGAACAGCAGCCCTGTGATGAAGGTGACCAGAAAGGCGGCGTAGCTGAGATAGGAGCACGTCAGATGCAGCCACATTATCGCCGGGTCCTGGGCGCGTGCAGCAGCCCTACGGCCGCGCGGCGCGCCAAGCGTAAGCGGCCCTGCCTCACCCAGCCAGGGATGCGCGCATCACCCACGAGACGCTCGAAATATCGCTGCCGGTCCTGGTAGGTGGGCAGCTGCCGCTGCGCGCGCGCGCGGAGGCTGCCGAGAAACTGCACGAGCGGCTCATAGGCCGCTCCCACTTGGATCACCTCATCCCGCAGGCGTTTGGCGAGTGTCGGGCTGAGGCCCCCGGTGCTGACGGCAATCGTCAAGGCGCCGCGCCGCGCCGTCGCCGGCGCGAGAAACGAGCATAACGGCTTTTGGTCCACCACATTGGCAAACAGGCAGCGTCGGGTCGCGGCGCGATACACCGCCTCGTTGAGGGCCTGATCATTGGTGGCGGCAAACACCAGCCACGCGCCTTGCAAATCGCCGGCGCGGAAGCGGCGGGCCATGTG
>JAGVGS010000024.1 GCA_020057015.1 Candidatus Omnitrophota bacterium
GAGCAGACGCCCGAGGCGCGCGAGGCGGCCGTCACCCTGATCCTGCAGCACACGAAAGAGGAAAAGCGTCCCGAGGGCCCACTCGAGTTTTGGCTCGATGCCAGCCCCTGGACAATGGAGAGCTCCCCCCTTCATGTCGGAGCCCCCGCAGCGCACGATGTCCTCAAGCTCTAGCCCCCACGGCAGCAGCGTCGACTACGTCTTTCGCGTGGGCGGCGAAGGCGGCGAGGGCGTCATCAGCACCGGGGAGCTGCTCACGGTGGCCTTGGCCCGCGCGGGCTTTGAAATCTATACCTTCCGCACCTATCCGGCCGAAATCAAGGGCGGGCATGCCAGCTATCAGGTGCGCGCCTCGGACCAGCTGCTGCTTTCCTCGGGCGCTTCGGTGGACGTGTTCGTGGCGTTCAACGAGGAAGCCTACCAGAAGCATGTGAACGACGTGCATCCGGGCGGCGTCATCATCTATGACGCCGACAGCTTCACGCCGCCGGCGGATAACACCCGCATCGCCTACGCGGTGCCCCTGACCTCGCTGGCGACGGAGAAAATCGGCGTGAAGTTGACCAAGAACATCATTGCCCTGGGCGTGTGCGCGCAGCTCTTCGACGTTCCGCAGGAGACCTTCCAAGAGCTCTTGCGCGATAAGTTCACCCGCAAGGGCGAGGCGGTGGTGCAGAAGAACCTGCAAGCGCTCCAGGTGGGCATCGATTATGTGAAGACCATCGAGAAGCGCGACCCGGTGAAGCTGGGCCGCGGGCCGCGCCAGACGCGCGAGCTCGTGCTCTCGGGCAACGAGTCGCTCTCGCTGGGCGCGATCGCCGCCGGCTGCCGTATTTACGCCGGCTACCCGATCACCCCGGCCTCGGATATCATGGAATTCCTGGCCAAGGAGCTGCCGAAATTGGGCGGCTTCGTGGTGCAGACCGAGGATGAAATTGCCGCCGTCGGCGCGGTGCTGGGGGCTTCCTTTGCCGGCAAGAAAGCGATGACCGCGACCTCGGGCCCGGGCTTTTCCCTGATGACCGAGATGATGGGTCTGGCGGTCGTGGCCGAGATGCCCGCCGTGATCGTGAACGTGCAGCGCGTGGGGCCTTCCACCGGCATGCCCACCAAAACCGAGCAGGGCGACTTGTACCTGGCGTGCTATGGCGGCCACGGCAATTGCCCGCGCATCGTGATGGCGCTGACCAGCGTGGAGGATTGCTTCTACGGCATGATCCGGGCCTTCAACATCGCCGAGCAGTTCCAGATGCCCGTCGTGGTGCTCTCCGACGCATCGCTCGGCCACCGCAAGGCCACGGTGCCGGTGCCGGATCTCTCGCGCGTGCCGGTCATTGAGCGCCGCCAGCCCGAAGGGGCGGAGATGGTCCACTACAAGCGCTACCGCTTCACCCCGGATCACGTCTCGCCGATGTCCGCGCCCGGCATGGCCGGCGGCGGCTATGTGGCCGAGGGCCTCGAGCATGATGAGCGCGGCTATCCGGCGGCTTCGAACCACGAGAACCACCTGCGCTCGACGAGAAAGCGCTACGGCAAGTTCGTGCAGGTGGAGGCCATCGCCAACGATCTGGCGCGCACGTATGGCAACCCCAAGCCCGAGATCGGCGTCATTGGCTGGGGCTCGACCGAGGGCGTGATCCGCGAAGCGGTGCAGATGGCGATCGAGAAGGGCTACAACGTGGGTGCTTTTCATCCCAAGATCCTCTACCCGCAGCCGCTGGCCAAGCTGCGCGAATTCATGGAGGGCACGAAGGCCATCATCATCCCTGAAGTGAACTACTCCGGCCAATTCGCCACGCTGCTGCGCAAGCGCTTTACCTATGACTTCGTCCAGCTGAACAAGTGCATCGGGCTGCCGTTTACGCCCAAGGAAATTTTCGACAAGATTGAGGAGGTGGTGCTCAATGTCCGTGCCGGTCGCCGAGCTCACGCCGCAAGCGTATAAGACCGAAGAGCACCCCATCTGGTGCCCCGGCTGCGGGGACTTCGGGGTGCTGGACTCGCTCTATAAGTCGCTGGCCGGCCTCAAGATCGACCCGAAGGATCTGGTCGTGATCTCCGGCATCGGCTGCTCCGGCCGCACGCCGGGCTTTATCCAATCCTACGGCTTCCACAGCCTGCATGGCCGCGTGCTGCCGGTCGCCCTGGGCGTCAAGATCGCCAACCCCGCGCTGTGCGTGATCGGCGTCGGGGGCGATGGCGATGGCTTTGCGATCGGCGGCGGGCACATCCCGCACGCAGCGCGCCGCAATCTCGACATGGCCTATATCATCATGGACAACTCCACCTACGGCCTGACGAAGGGGCAGTACTCGCCTACCTCGCCGGTGGGCTATCAAGCCGGCTCCACCCCGTATGGCAGCATCGAGCAGCCGCTCAACCCGGTGGCGATGCTGATCGCGTACGGGGCCACGTTCGTGGGGCAGGGGTATTCGGGCAAGCCCCGCGAGCTGGCCGAGCTCATCAGCCGGGCCATCCAACACAAGGGCTTTGCGTTCCTCAACGTGATCAGCCCCTGCATCACGTTCAATAACACCTATAAGGTGATTCCCCAGAAGCTCCGTGAGATCCCCAATGACCACGACGTCACCAACCGCGCCAAGGCCTTTGAGCTGGCCTTGCACACCGAGCACGTGCAGATGGGGGTGTTCTACCAGGCCCAGCTGCCCACGTTTGAGGAGGGGGTCAACCAAGTCGTGCAGAAAGCCCAGGCTGCCGGGCAGCCCCGCCTCGATATGATTTTCGCGGAATTTTCGTAAGCCCCCGTCCACATGAAGACGCGCCTCGAGCAAGACTCCCTCGGCACCAAACCGGTGCCGGCGCACGCGTACTACGGCATCCAGACCCTCCGGGCCATTGAGAACTTTCCCATCAGCGGGCTGCGCATGCCGCTGGAGCTGATCCGCGCCTTTGCTCTCATCAAGAAAGCGGCCGCCTCGGCCAACGTTGCGGTGGGCGAGCTCAAGCGCCGGGAAGCGGGTGCGATCCAGCGCGCGGCCGAGGAGCTGTATGCGGGCAAGTTCGACGACCAGTTCGTGGTGGACGTGTACCAGGCCGGGGCCGGGACGTCGTTCAACATGAACGCCAACGAGGTGATCGCCAACCGGGCGAATGAACTCCTGGGCGCTCGCGCCAAGGGCACGTACAAGTACGTGCGCCCGAACGACCATGTGAACATGGCGCAGTCGACGAACGACACGTTTCCGACGGCCATCCGCCTGGCCGCCCTACTGGCGCTGCCGCGGCTCTCGCTGGCGCTGCAGCGGCTCGAAGGCTCGCTGCGCAAGAAGGCGCGCGCGTTCGCCGGGATCGTGAAGCCGGGCCGCACGCA
>JAGVGS010000201.1 GCA_020057015.1 Candidatus Omnitrophota bacterium
CAGGCTGGCCACCTTGCGCTGCGCAATCGGGCCCCCGCCGACGACGACACAGCGGCGGCCGCGCAATTCGACAAAGAGCGGATAGTAGCGCGGAGCCGTCATGCGTGCCCGTTCAGTTGTTGCCGCAAGCGCGCGGCTTCTACCGGCGCCATCGGGCGGCTGTGGGCGGATGCGGGAAATCGCCGCTGTCGGACATCCAGGCAATAGCGCTGCATCGCGCGCCGCATCAGCGCCCCTGCTTGGGCATAGCGCTTCACAAACCTCGGGTGGAACCGATCATACAGGCCCAGCAGATCATGCGTCACTAACACCTGGCCATCGCAGGATCGCCCGGCGCCGATGCCGATCGTGGGGATGCGCAGGCGCTGGGTGATTTCCTCGGCCACGACATCGGGCACGCACTCAATCACGAGGGACCAGCAACCCGCTGCCTCAAGCTGCAGGGCCTGATTGATGATGCGCTGCGCCGAGGCGGCATCCTTGCCCCGGTACCCAAAGCCGCCCTCAACCTGCGCGGTTTGCGGGGTGAGGCCCACGTGCCCCATCACCGGAATGCCGGCGTGCACCATCACCCGCACCGCGCGATCCATCCTGGGGCGCCATTCGACTTTGACGGCCTCGCAGCCGGTCTCCTTGCGCAGGCGTTGCGCGTCGCGCCGCACCCGCTCAGGCGAGCCGCGCAGGGACTCGGCCGGCAGATCGACCACAAGCAACGCATGGCTCACGCCTCGGCGCACCGCCTGGGCATGGTGCAGCATGTGCGCGAGGGTCACCTCGGCGGTTGATTCCAGGCCCATCACGACCATGGCCAGCGAATCACCGACCAGCACGATATCGACCCCGGCTTCATCCAGCAGGCGCGCCATGGGATAGTCATACGCGGTCAGCATGGTCAGGCGCTGGCCCTGCCGGGCTCTTCGTTGTAGCTGGGCAATCGTCAGGCGCGCCATCGCCGATCAGGCCGGTGGGCGCCGAAGCCCGTCATCGCGTCCCTGGGCTTTTTTGTCGAAGCACGCAGGGCAGTTGAACAGCGGACGCGCCAGGCTGCGGTTGTAGTCTTTGGCGACCATCACCCGCAGCACGAGAGGGCAATCCTTCTTGCACGTATCACACCGCATCGTCGCTTTGCTCCCACCACGTGGCCCACGAGGCTACCCAGCGCTCAATAACCACAGCTTCGCTCAGCTCGGCGTCTGCCGCCTCTGTCAGCGGCACGGCCCGTTGGTCATATTGTTGGGCGATGCTGGCAGGCATCACCTCGCGCAGGGCGGAGGGGATCTCCTGCACCAGCAGTGAGCCTTGGATCAGACAACTCTTAGTATAGCGCCGAGCCGCAAACCCCGCCACCTTGCGGTCCCCTACGCACACCGCGTAGGGGCTCTCTTCGGCCAGGCAATACGTCAGCGCGGCACGCGCGGTCGACTCCCACAGCGGCTGGGCCGGCACCCCGAAACTACGGCAGAGGGCCAAGGCGCTGCCGCAGGCGGCCTTCAACAGGGCGTGCAAAGACGTGGCGCTGGTGCGCGGCACGACGATGGCCACAGAGACATCGCTGCCATGCACCGCCAGCGCACCCCCGGTGGGCCGCTCCACGACGCACTCCGAAGCCAACGCCTGGATCCAGGCGGGCGGCGATTGCTTCCACCCCAGCGACACCGCCGGCGGCTGCCAGCGGAAAAACCGCACTACCGGCTGGGCCTGCATAGCTAGCGCCACGTCAGCAGCCATCTGCTGATCCGCCGTTCGCGGCGCATCGAGAAAAATGCGCCAACTCGTGCGAGGTGCTACCAGCAGCTCAGCCATGCGGGGCTGTCGGGCAGGACGCTTCGGCGGGCCTCCAGCGCAGGTTGGGCTCGCGCGCGGCTTTCACTTCATCCAAGCGCTCCACCGGCATCCGGCGCGGGGCGCGTTTCACCGTGTCCGGCTGCTGCCGGGCTTCCTCGACCACCCGGATGAGGGCTTCGGCAAATTGGTCGAGCGTTTCCTTGGATTCGGTCTCCGTGGGCTCGATCATCAGCGCATCCTCCACGATGAGAGGAAAGAATACGGTGGGCGCGTAAAAGCCATAATCCAGCAGCCGCTTGGCGACATCCCACGCCGTGATGCCTTGCGCTTTCAGCAGCTTGGCGGTCATGACAAACTCATGCATGCAGTGCTGATCGTAGGGCACCGGCAAGACCCCGCGCAGCCGAGCTTTGAGATAATTGGCGTTGATGATGGCCGTCTCCGAGGCGCGCACCAGCCCTTCGCGGCCCAGCGTCCGGATATACGCGTAGGCGCGCACCAGCACGCCGACGTTGCCGAACCACCCATGCACCCGCCCGACCGAGTGCTTGCCTTGCTCGTGCCAGGCAAACTGCCTGCCCCGCTTGCGCACGCGCGGCAGCGGGAGGAAGGGCTCCAGCGCCTGGGTGACCCCCACCGGGCCGGCTCCTGGCCCGCCGCCGCCATGCGGGGTCGAAAACGTCTTATGGAGATTGAGTTGCAGCAGATCCACCCCCATATCCCCGGGGCGGCAGATCCCCAACAGCGCATTCATGTTCGCCCCGTCCATATAGATCAGCACGTCCTGCTCATGGGCAAGGGCCGTAATCGCCTTGATCTGCCGCTCGAACAACCCCAACGTGTTCGGGTTCGTGAGCATGAGGGCTGCGACCTCGCCATTAAGGCGCGCCTTCAGCTCGTTGAGGTCAATGAGGCCATCGGGCCCTGACTTGAGCTGGACGACCGAGAATCCTGAGAGCGCGGCGGAAGCCGGGTTGGTCCCATGGGCCGAGTCCGGGATCAAAATCGTCGAGCGGCGCTGGCCGCGCCGCTGGTGATACGCCCGGATGATTTTCAGGCCCGTCAATTCCCCTTGCGCGCCGGCGGCAGGCTGTAAGGTGAAGGCCTGCATCCCGGTAATAGCACAGAGCATCTGCTCCAGGCCGTGGAGCAATTCGAGCATGCCCTGCACCTGGCTGGCTGGTTGCAGCGGGTGCAGCCAGGCGAAGCCCGGCATCGCGGCCACGCGCTCATTCAGCTTGGGGTTGTATTTCATCGTGCACGAGCCGAGCGGATAGAAATGCGTGTCGACTGAAAAATTAAGTTGGGAGAGCCGCGTATAGTGCCGCACGACGTCGAATTCAGCCACTTCGGGCCACGCGGGGGTGGTGGTGCGCACGTGCTCAGCGGGCAGCACCTCAACCGGCGCGATGGGCGGCACATCGCTGGCTGCGTAGCGATAGCCCCGGCGGCCCGGGATGGAGCGCTCGAAGATCAAGGGGGTCGTCATGCGCGCACTTTCTTGAGCGCTTCGCAGGCGGCATCGATGCGCTCGCGGCTGAGCGTTTCGGTGACGCACCACAGGGCGTGCTGATCGAGCAGCGGATACCAGGTCTTGAGCCCATAGCCGCCCAGCACGCCGGCCTTGAGCAGCGCGCGATTGACGGCCTCGGGGGTGATCCCCGCCTCATAGCGCAGCGTGAATTCGTTGAAAAACGGCTGATCGAAGGCAAGGCGTACCCAGGGCAGCTCTTGCAGGTGCGAAGCTGCGTAGTGCGCCTTGCTGAGATTTGCCTCACTCAGCTCGCGCAGTCCTTGGGGGCCGAGCAGGCTCATAAACATCGTCGCGCGCAGGGCGATCAAGCCCTCATTGGTGCAAATATTCGAGGTGGCCTTTTCGCGGCGGATATGCTGCTCGCGCGTTTGCAGCGTCAGCGTATAGCCGCGCTGCCCGCGTTGATCCACCGTGCAGCCAGCGAGCCTTCCGGGCATGCGGCGCAGCAGCGCCTGGGTGGTGGCAAACAGCCCAAGCCCCGGCCCGCCATACGCCACCGGCGTTCCGAGGCAGCGGCCCTCGGCCACCGCGATATCCGCGCCATAGGCTCCGGGCGGCTGCAACACCCCGAGGCTGATCGGGTACACGGAAGCTGCAAAGAGCGCGCCGACGCGGTGCGCGAGATCTGCGGCCTGCGCCATGGGCTCGAGGCAGCCGAAGACGTTGGGGTGCTGCAAGAAGACGCCGGCCACATCATCTTTAAGCGCCTTGGCCAGCGCCTCGAGGTCGGTGAGGCCATTGACGGTCGGGATCTCCTGGAGAATCGCCCCGGCCCCTTGCAGATAGGTGCTCAGCACTTGGCGGGCGTGGGGGTGCAGCGCTTCGGCGACGAGCAGGCGGTTGCGTCCGGTAGCGCGCAGGGCGACCACCGCGGCTTCCCCTACGGCCGAGGCGCCATCATAGAGCGAGGCATTAGCCACGTCCATGCCGAGCAGTTCGCAGACCATCGTCTGGAACTCATAGATCGCCTGCAGGCTGCCTTGACTGGCTTCGGCCTGATACGGGGTGTACGGGGTCAGCCACTCCCCCCGGCTGCTGAGCGCATCCACCGCCGTGGGCACCAGATGGTGATACTGCCCGGCGCCGAGAAACGAGGTGACCTGCGGCAGCGCAATGTTGCGGGCGGCCAGCGATTCGGTCAGCTCCAGCACTTGGGCCTCGCTCAGGCCATGCGGCACGTGCAGGGAGCGCTGATGCACATCGCCCGGCACGGCGTGGATGAGCTCCTCGAACGAGCCCACCCCGATGGTGCGCAGCATGTCCTTGAGCTGCTGATCGGTATTCGGGGCGTAGTCCATACGAGCCTTAGTGCGCCGCCTGCTCGATGAGCTTGTGGTATTCTTCAGCCGAGAGCAACTTGGAGGCTTCTTCCGGCTGGCTGGGGGCAATGGCAAACAGCCAGCCCTGGCCATAGCAATCCTGGTTCACTGCCTGCGGAGCTTTCGCGACCGCTTGGTTGCTGCGGGTGATGGTGCCGGACACCGGGGCGTAAATGTCAAACGCGGCTTTCACTGATTCAATGACCGCGGCTGGTTCACCTTGCTTGACCTGGCGGCCTACTGCCGGCACCTCAATGAACACGATGTCGCGCAGCTCCTCTTGGGCATGCGCCGTGACGCCGATCACCAGTTCCGCCCCCTCGCGCTTGGCCCATTCGTGCGTCTTGGTGTAGAACAAGGCCGGTGGCACGTCCATGGCAGCTCCTCGTGTTAAGCCGACTCGATAGACCGCTGGCCGCTGGGGGGATTCGCCAATGTCGGGTGCGCGACCCCGGGGCGCCAGAACGGCATTTTCACGATTGTGGCCGTATGCTTGAGATTGCGCACGAGCAGCGTCAGCGTGGAGCCTACCCTCGCGTGCGCGGCCTGCACATACCCCATGCCCAGCGACTTCGCCAAGATGGGGCTGTAGGTCCCGCTAGTCACCTGCCCGACAGGTTCGGGGTGATCCGCAACATAGAGCGGCATGCCGGTGCGCGGCACCGGCCCTTGCGTCAATTCAAAGCCCACCAGATGGCGCGAGAGCCCCTGCTGTTTTTGGCGCCGCAGCGCCTCTTGGCCGATAAAGCCAGGCTTATTGAGGGCCACGGTCCAGTCCAGCCCGGCTTCCCAGGGGGTGGTGCTGGTATCCATGTCCGTGCCATAGAGCCGAAGCCCCGCCTCAATGCGCAGCGTGTCACGCGCGCCGAGGCCCACAGGCCTCGCCCCCACTGAGGCCCCCTGGCTCAGCACCGAGTCCCAGACGCGCCGGGCATGCTGATCCGGCAGGAATAACTCAAACCCATCGCCGCCGGTATAGCCGGTGCGGGCAATGCCGGCATCCGCGCTCATCGTGCGCATCGGGGCGATGGCGAAGCGGCCCAGGCCCGCCACTTTAGCATCGAGCAAATGCTCCAGCACGCGCGCCGCGAGCGGGCCCTGCACCGCGAGGATGCTGCGGCCTTCGCTGACATCCGTCACGGTCGTGCGACTAAGCCGCCGGGCCTTGAGCCACGCCACATCACTGTCATGGGTGCCGCAGTTGACGATCACCAGGAACTCCTCGGCGCCCAAGCGATAGATGATCAGATCATCCAGGATCCCGCCCTGGTCATTGAGCATCATGGTGTAGCAGGCGCGCAGGATGCCCACTTGCGTGATGTCGCTGACCACCAGCTGATTGAGCGTGGCTTCCGCGTCCGGGCCGGTCACCAAGACTTGCCCCATATGGGAGACATCGAACAGGCCCAGCGCGTCGCGCACCGCGCGGTGCTCTTCCAGGATGCTGGTGTAATACAGCGGCATGTCCCAGCCGTGGAAATCGGTCATTTTCGCGCCCAGCGCGCGGTGGCGATCGTGCAACGCGGTTTTCTTCAGTCCGACAGCGGTCATCGATTACAGCCCTGCTTCCGTGAGGATGTCGGGAATGAGCGCCTCCCACCCCAAGCCATACACATGAATCCCCTGCGCATGCGGGCGCAGCGCGCGGATCAGCTCCGCCGTCACCGCAATGCACTCAGCCCGCGTATCCTTGGCTGCCTCGAAACGAGCGATGAGTGCCGGCGGCACGTGGATGCCCCAGACATGCGCATTCATGTACTGCGCCATCTTGGCGGACTTGACCAGCAGCACGCCGGCCAGCACCGGCTTGCCCAGCGGCCTCACGCGGGCCATGAACCGCTCCAGCGCCGG
>JAGVGS010000204.1 GCA_020057015.1 Candidatus Omnitrophota bacterium
GCGGCCGATGACTATGCGTATCACTCTTCGACCGGAGCGCCTCCTCCTGCCTCGCCGTCGGTGCGCAAAGTGGCCCGGGAGCTGGGGATTGATCTGACCCGGGTGCGCGGCTCGGAGGCTGGGGGGCGCATCACGATGGGCGATCTGCGGGCTGTGGTGCAGCACTTGCAGCAAGTCGCCGCACGCCCAGCCGCGGCGGGAGCCATTTTGCCGCGTCCGGCCCCGGTGTCGATCGACTTCTCAAAATGGGGGCCGGTCACGAAACAGCCGCTGACGAGCCTGCGCCGTGCCATCAGCAAGAAGATGACGCTGTCGTGGACCACCACGCCGCACGTGACGCAGTTCGATGACGCGGATCTGACCACGGTGACGCAGCTCAAAGAAAAGTACGCGGCGCAATACAAGAAACTGGGGGCGCGGCTGACCCCCACGCCGTTTGTGATCGCGGCCCTGGTGACCGTGTTGAAGAAACACCCAATGTTCAATGCGAGTCTCGATGAGGCGGCCGGGGAGATGGTCTTGAAGCAGTATTACCACTTGGGGATCGCGGTGGATACGGAAGGCGGCCTGATCGTGCCGGTGCTGCGCGACGCGGACAAAAAATCGCTCGCCGAGCTGTCCAAACAGCTGCAGGACTTAGCCGAGCGCACCCGCGCCCGGAAGATCCAGGCCGAGGAGCTGCAGGGCGGGACGTTTACGATTTCCAACCAGGGCGGCATCGGCGGGGCGCACTTTACGCCGGTCATTAATGTGCCGGAGGTGGCGATCCTCGGCATCGGCAAGGCGGCGCTCAAGCCCGTCGTGCGCCAGGGCAAGATCGAGCCGCGGCTCCTGCTGCCGCTGGGGCTCTCGTATGACCATCGGGTGATCGATGGGGGCAATGCGGCGCGGTTTATCCGCGACCTCGTAGAAGCCATTGAGCAATTTCCTGAAGCGCAGGTGAAGGGGTGAGCGATGCCGGCCGTCCCGATTGAGACCGAGATCGTGGTGCTGGGCGCCGGGCCTGGCGGCTACGCTGCGGCCTTCTACGCAGCCGACTTGGGCAAGCAAGTGCTGCTCGTCGACCAGGATGCGCGCCTGGGCGGCGTGTGCCTCAACCGTGGCTGCATTCCTTCCAAGGCGCTGCTGCATGCCACCGAAGTCATCCGCGAGACGCGCGAAGCCAGTGCGGCGCGGGGCATTGTCTTCGGCGAGCCGAAGGTGGACCTCGCGAAGCTGCGGGCCTGGAAAGCGGGGGTGCTCGAGAAGCTGGCCGTCGGCCTGCAGACCATCGCCCAAGCGCGCAAGGTGGCGCGGCTGCAGGGCCGGGGCTATTTTGAAGACTCCACCACGCTGCGCGTGGAGACCAGCGACGGGCAACAGCTCGTCAAGTACCAGCAGGCGATTATTGCCGTCGGCTCGCGCCCGGCGCTGCCGAAGGCCTTCGACCTGGGCAACAAGCGGGTGATGACGTCCACCGAAGCGCTGGAACTCGACGAGATCCCCAAGCGGCTGCTGATCGTCGGCGGCGGGTATATCGGCATGGAGCTGGGCACCGTGTACGCCACGCTCGGCAGCGAGATCGTCGTGGTCGAAGCGCTCGAGAGCATCTTAATGGGGGCGGATTTGGATCTGGTGCGCCCGGTGATGCGCTATGCCCAGAAGGCGTTTAAGGAAGTGCGGGTCGAGACCCGGGTCCTCAAGATGGCGACGTCGGGCAAGCAGATCAAGGTGACCATGCAGGCAGGGCAGCGCGCCGCGGTCGAGGAGCTGTATGACCGCGTGCTCGTCTCGGTCGGGCGCACGCCGAACAGCCAGAACCTGGGGTTGGAGCATACACAGGTCGAGCGCGACGACAAGGGGTTCATCAAAGTGAACGACCGGCAACAGACCGCGGACCCGGCGATCTACGCCATCGGCGACATCGCCGGCGGCCTGCTGCTGGCGCACAAGGCCTCGAAAGAGGCCCGGGTCGCCGTAGAGACCCTGGTCGGCGAGGCGAGCAGCTTCAAGGACGTCGTGATTCCCGCTGTCGTGTTCACCGATCCGGAAGTGGCGTGGTGCGGGCTGACCGAGGCCGACGCCCGACACAAGGGCCTGACGGTAGAGGTGGTGAAATATCCCTGGAGCGCCTCGGGCCGGGCCCTGAGCCTGGATCGCACCGATGGGCTGACCAAACTGATCGTGGAGCCGGACACCGAGCGCCTCCTCGGGGTGGGCCTCGTAGGATCACGCGCCGGGGAGCTCATCGGTGAAGCGGTGGTGGCCATCGAAATGGGGGCCACGGTGCAGGATTTGGCGAGCGTGGTCCATCCGCATCCGACCTTGTCCGAGACGCTTATGGAAGTGGCCGAGCTGTTCTACGGCCATGCCACGCACGCTCTCGGCAGGAGACGCTAGCGCGTCGCCCCGCCTGCACGCCGCAGAGTTGACCGCTTGTTACATCCGCGACACTAAAGAGGATACGCATGACCCTAGAGCACCGAACAGGACCCCTGCACGCCGTCTGGTTACTCCTCGCAGCGCTATGCGCCACCGGCGCGATCGGCACGCCGAGCAAAGAACCCCACCTGCCACTGTGGCAGCAGCTCTTGGAGGCGGCCAGGCAATTGGAGGCCACGGGCCAGGGGCCTGAGGCGGTGGCGGCTGCCAAAGAGGCGATTGAGGCCTCGCGGCTGGATTTTGGCACGCTGCATCCTAATACCGCGACGGCGTATGAAACGCTGGGCCTGTTTCAGGAAAGCCAGGGGCAGCTCCCCGAGGCTCAGCAGGCGCTCATTCAGGCCGCGGATATCCGCCTGGTCGTGTTGGGCCGCCAGCATGAAGAGACCGCCAAGAGCCTGCAGCAGCTGGCCAATCTCTACCGGGCCCAGGGCGAGTATACGCAAAGCGAAGGGCTGTTGAAGAAGGCGCTGCGGTGGGTGGAAGCGGCACGCCCGGCGCAAGAGGTGTCGGTCGCGTCCCTGTTGAGCGATTTGGCCGTGGTCTATTATTTGCAGGACCGGTACGAAGAAGCGATCCCCCTCTGCGCGCGCGCGCTGACCATCGATGAGCGCAAGCTGGGCCGAAAGGACCGCACCGTGGGATCCGACTTGAACAACCTGGCGGTGCTGTACCATGCGCTGGGCCGCTATACCGAGGCTGAGCCGCTCTATTTCCGGGCGCTGACGATCAAGCAAGAGGCGCTGGGTTCGACGCACCCCGAAGTGGCCGAGACCATGACCAATCTGGCCGGGCTCTACGCCATGATCGGCCAGCACGCCAAGGCCGATGCCCTCTACCGCAAAGCCCGCGCCGCATGGACCGCTGCTTTCGGGCCCGACCATCCGGAAGTGATCCACACGCTCGAAGAGCATGCCAATCTGCTGCGCGAGTGGGGCCATGCGGATGAAGCCGCGGCCATGCACACCCAAGCCGAGCGCATTCGGGCGACCCCTCTCGGACCGCGGGCCGACGCCTCGGTGGCCCCGTAATTCCACCTGCCCCGCTTGCCATGAACACGCCGCGCACAGTCGCCTATTTTTCCATGGAAATCGGTCTGCGGGCCGACATGGCCACCTACAGCGGGGGATTGGGCGTCCTCGCCGGGGATACGGTCCATTCGGCCGCGGACCTCGGGCTGCCCCTCGTCGCGGTGACCCTGCTGCACCGCCAGGGGTATTTCACCCAGCGCCTCAGCGCTACGGGCGTCCAGCAGACCCAGCCCACGCAGTGGGCCGCCACGGCCTATCTCCAAGAGTTGCCGGCACGCGCCACGGTGTCTGTGGAAGGCCGCCCTGTGCAAGTACGCGCCTGGCAATACGACGTGCGCGGCATCCGCGGGGCCACCGTGCCGGTGCTGTTGCTCGATGCCGACCTCGCCGGCAATACGCCTGCGGACCGCGCGCTGACGGGCGTGCTGTATGGCGGGGATGCGCGTTATCGCCTGGCGCAGGAGCTGCTCCTGGGCCTCGGCGGCGTGCGGCTGCTGCAAGCGCTGGGGTACACGCAGGTGAACTGCTTTCATCTCAATGAGGGGCACGCCAGCTTCCTGACCGCCGCCCTCTTGGAGCAGGAGCTCGAGCGCCACGGGCGGGCGGCGCCTACGGACGAAGACCTAGCCGCGGTGCGCGCGCGCTGCGTGTTTACCACGCATACCCCGGTGCCGGCCGGGCATGACCGCTTTCCCCTGGAGCTGGTGCGCCAGGTGCTCGGCCCGCATCCGCTGTTGCAGCTGCCGGCGCTGTGGCAGGATGCCGGACTGTTCAACATGACGTTTCTGGCGCTGAGCCTCAGTCGCTATGCCAACGCCGTCTCGCAGCGCCATGCGGAGATCCTGCCGGGGATGTTCGGCTGGACCCACGTGCACGCGATCACGAACGGGGTGCATGCCGGGCGCTGGATGGCCCCGCCGCTGCAAGCGCTTTTTGACCGGCACTTGCCGGGTTGGCGGGAAGATCCCTCCCAGCTGGCCGGCGCCTCTTCGCTGCCAGGCGAGGCGCTGTTCGCCGCCCACCAAGAGGCCAAGCAGGCGCTCTTCGCTCGGGTGCAGCGCGAGACGCACCAAGAGTTTCAACTCGACGTCCTGACGCTGGGTTTTGCCCGGCGCGCCACAAGCTATAAGCGCGCTGATTTGTTCTTTACTGATCCAGTGCGCCTGGAAGCCCTCAGCCGCCAGCACGGCCTACTGCAGCTGATCTTTGCCGGCAAGGCCCATCCGCGCGACAAGGAAGGGCAGGCCATGATCCAACACATCGTTCAGGCCGGCACCGCCCTCGCCCCGAGAATCCGCGTCGTCTATCTGGCAGACTACGATATGACGTTAGGGGGGCTGATCACCGCCGGCGTGGATGTGTGGCTCAACAACCCGCAGCCGCCGCTGGAAGCCTCGGGCACCAGCGGGATGAAGGCCGCCCTCAATGGCGTGCCCTCGCTGAGCATCCTGGATGGCTGGTGGGTGGAAGGCTGCGTGGAAGGCGTGACCGGGTGGGCGATCGGCACGCTGGAGGACCACCAGCCTCAGCCAGAGCATCGGGCGCAGGATGCGGCGGCCTTGTACGATAAGCTCGAGCGCGCCATCCTGCCCACGTACTACCAGCAGCCGGCCCAGTGGCAGACCATCATGCGCGCGTGCATCGCCCGCAACGGGCCGGTGTTCAATACGCACCGCATGATGCAAGAGTATGCCCAGCAGGCCTACCAGTTGTCCCCCTAGCAAAAAAGTAGTGACGATCCCAGCTGGTCTATGCTAGCCTACCGATAACAAGGAGGCGCCATGCGCAAACCTCACGTCGCGGTCGCCGGCCTGTTGGCCGGCTTGGTGTTCGTCAGCGGGTGCTACGGGCCGTTCTACCTGGTCCGCAAGGTGCACAAGTTCAACGGGGAAGTGAGCGACAACAAGTGGGTCGTGGAGTTGGCCTTCTTGGCCATGTACATCATTCCGGTGTATAGCCTCGCGGGGGCGGCAGATGCGATCATCTTTAACTCGATCGAGTTCTGGACCGGCGAGAACCCCCTGACGACCACCTCATCCAGCACCCCGAAGACCAAGCGCATTGTCCGCGGCGAGCAGGAAATCCTGCTCTCGAAGCTCTCCACGCCGGCCGGCGAGCAGCTGCTGATTCAGCAGATGACGCAAGGCCAGCCTGGCCTGAGCCTGCGCATGCAGCGCGAGGGCGAGGGCATGGTGGCCTTCAATGGCGAGGGCGAGGTCGTCTATCGCGCCCACACGCTTGCCGACGGCGGTATTGCGATTGCCGATGCGCAAGGCCAGCAGGTGGCGCAATACTCTGAAGACCAGGTGCAGAAGTTCCTGAAGTCTTCACTGCAATAACGCCCAATCCGCACGCGGTGCTCGGACGGCCGAGTGCGGTGTGGCGATGATGCGACAGCGAGGTGGCAGCGTACGGGCTGCCGCCTCGCTGTGTTTTAGGGCCGGCCTCCAAGGGCTGCTGCCGGGTCGTCGCTAGGTGGTATAATAGGACCCCATGAGCGACGCGCGCGAGGCGGAGCTTCTTCAGTTACGCACCAAGCTCGAGAAAATCGAGCTCGCGCTGAGTGCCATTCTCGATGCGATCGTGTGGACGGATGAAGCCGGCCACGTGCAATGGTTCAGCAGCCCGTTTCGCCGCCTCGTGGGCCGGCCGGATCAGGAGATCCTCGGGGCGGCCCTCACCGAGCTGCTGCCCCTGGAAGAGGGCGGGTGCCAGCTCACCGCGGAGCAGCACCCCATCGCCCGTGCGCTTGCGGGCCAGCCCAACGCGATCGGCAGCTATGAATTCCGCAAGGCCGAGCGCCTGTTGATTCTCGAAATCCTCGCCGCGCGCGTCCAAGTGAGCCGCCAGGAGCGCAGCACGGTCGTATCGATCCGCGACGTGACGGCCCGCAAGCAAGCCGAGGAGCAGGTGAAGCAACTGGCCGCGGCTGCGACCGCCTCGGCCGAGTCCGAGCGCAAGCGCGCCGCGGAGCTGGATCGCGCGTACCGCGAGCTGAAAGAGACGCAGAGCATGCTGGTGCAGGCCGAGAAGATGGCTGCCATCGGGCAGCTGGCCTCCGGCATTGCGCATGAGGTGAAGAATCCGCTGGGCATCATCCTGCAGGGGGTCAACTTCCTCGAGGAAGAGATCAGCGACGAGCAGGCCCAGCAGATCGAGGTGCTCAAGATGATCAAGGAGGCGGTGCGCCGCTCAGATAAGATCATCCGGGATTTGCTGAAATTCTCCCGCCAGGCGCCGGTCGAAACTCAGCTGTGCGATGCGGCGGTGGTGATGAGCGAATCACTGACGCTGGTCGAGCAGCAGCTGGCCCTCAAGAATATCACCGTGGCGCGCGAGTTTGCCCCCAGCCTGCCGGTGGTCATGCTGGATGAGAACCAGATGAAGCAGGTCTTCATTAATATCATCATGAACGCGTTTCACGCCATGCCGCAGGGCGGGGCGCTGACGCTGCGCGCCAGCCGCCAAGTGCTGCAGGAGCGCCAGCGCGGGGTGGGCC